>JAWVYT010000557.1:0-1965 GCA_033722595.1 Longimicrobiales bacterium | reverse complement strand
GGGCCGGGCCGCCCACCTCTTCGGGCTCTACGCCCCGGAAGGTCTGGACAACGCAGCGCTGAAGGCCGAGCTGGACCGCCGCAGGATCTACGTCTCGCTCCGGGGCTCCGCGGTGCGGGTGTCCCCGAACGTCTACAACGATGCGGCCGATCTCGGGGCCCTCACCGCCGCCCTCGCCGAGACGGCGCCAGGCTGAGCCGCGGGGGTCGGCGCCCGCCCACCGCCATCGATCAGCCCAGCAGCGAGACGAGGTAGACCGCGCCGAATGCGGCGAGGATCACCAGCGACCCCCACGACAGGGCCCGGAGCTTCGGGCCCGGCCGCGCCGCCGGTGGCACCGCCTCGCTGGTCACCGCCCGCAGGTTCAGGTACCCCAGCACCGGCGCCGTCAGGAACGCCACGATCGTGGCGAAATCGACCATGCCGGTGAGGGAGCCGGCCAGGAACGCCAACACCGCGGGCACGGCCACACCGATGGCCACCATGGTCCCCCAGTAGATCCGGCCCGTCTCTCCCCGCTCCACGTCGCGGGCCCGGCGCCCCAGCAGCACCTCGATGGAACGGGCGATCCCGCGGGGGAACCCGTCCACCACCGTGAGCGACGTCGACACCATGGTGGTGAGGACCGCGACGAGCACGAACGGACGGGCCCAGGCGCCCAGCGTCTCCGCGTAGAGGTCCACCAGCTGCAGGCTGAACGCCGTCCCGGCCGAGCTGAAACTCTCGCCGCTGCCGTGCAGGACCGCCGCGCCGAGCGTCAGGAACGCGAACGCCATGACGCCGGTCCCAATGTAGCCGATACGGAAGTCCAGCAACGCGTTGGCGACGCTGGTCCGGACCCGCTCGCTCTCGTCCTTCGCCAGCGTCCACAGCGAGTTCCACACAGCGATGTCCACCGCCGACGGCATCCACCCGACCAGCGCCAGCACGAAGGCGAACGCGACCTCGCCGTCCCGACCCACGTCGGGGATCAACGTCAGTGTCCCCGGATCCGCCCGGGGTAGGGCGAGGGCCGCGGCCACGAGGGTGGAGACGGCGAGGAGCACGAGGATGACCTTCACTGTGCGGTCCAGGAGCCGGTACCGACCGACCCAGAGGATGGCCGAGCACGCGAGGTAGAGCGCGCCCGCGGCGACCCAGACGGGCAGCTCCAGCCCCAGCACGGAGAGGACGAGGAAGCCGGTGAAGAGCAGGATCGCCGCGTCGACGATCACGGCCGTGGCCAGGGTGATCAGCAGGTAGAGCCAGACGGCCCACCGACCGACCCCCGCGTACCCTTCCACCAGGCTCTCACCCGTCGCCGCGGCGTAGCGGGGTCCGTACTCGAAGAACGGATACTTCAGGATCAGCGCCACCACCACCACGCCGGCCAGGGCGAATCCTGCGTCGGCCCCGGCACGAGTGGACTGGACCAGGTGCGAGACCCCGATGGCCGCAGCCGCCCACAGCAGCCCGGGCCCGAAGCTCTTCCAGAATTCGCGGGGGATCATGGGACGCAATAGAGGGTCGCCGGGGCTCGGGGAGCAAGCGCACGGGTCTTGCCTGTGCGGTTCCCACGACGCTCGGGAGCTGCCATCACGCACCACAACGCGGAGACGAACGGGTTGAGCGAGCAGAACGAAGAGGCCGGGCCGGGACGACGCCTGCTGCGCATCGCGCTCCGAACGGCCCGGGAGTGGCAGGAGGACGACGCGATCCGGTGGGGCGCGGCCATCGCCTATTACTCCGTGATCTCGCTGGCGCCGCTCGTGGTCCTCGCCACGACGATCCTCGGCCGGGTGGTGGCCGACGACCGCGCCGAGCGATGGGTCCTGGACCAGGTCTCGATCCTCGCGGGCCCCCAGGCGGCGGACGTGGCGGCCACGGTCATCGAGGAGACCACCCGCCTCGATCTCGCGTCCGTCGGCTCGATCCTGTCGCTGCTCCTGCTCCTGCTCGGCGCAACCGCCGTGTTCGCCAACCTCC
>JAWVYT010000556.1:0-1971 GCA_033722595.1 Longimicrobiales bacterium | reverse complement strand
CGGCCGCGACGACGAGCTGGCGGCGCTGCGCGCCCGTGTTCGCGCGCTGGCCGAGGGCCAGGGCGGGGTGGTGGGAGTGGTGGGCGACGCGGGCCTCGGCAAGTCGCGGCTCGTGGCGGAGCTCCGGGACGAGGTCCTGGAGGCCGGCGGGATCCCGTGGTTCGAGGGCCGAAGCGTCTCGTACGGCCGCACGGCGCCGTACTACCCGTGGCAGCAGATCGGGCGGCAGTTCATCGGCGCGACCCCCGCCGACCCGCCCGCGGCGATCCGGGCGAAGCTGCACGAGTTCGTGAAGCGCACGGGGCTGGACTGGGACCACCTGCCGCTGTTCGAGACGATCATGGCGGTGGAGAGCGAGACCAGCGCGGCGGCGCTGTCCGCGTATCAGGGGAACGAGCTGGTGGATGCGACGGCCCGGTCCGTTCGGGCGGCCGTCCGCGCCGGCATGGAGGCCGGCGACCGTCCCACCGCGAGTATCCTGGTCTTCGATGACCTGCACTGGGCGGACGCCGCGTCGGTGGCGCTGGTCGAGGAGGTGGCCGGGCTGGCGAAGACCTCGCCGCTGCTGCTCCTGTGCGTGCAGCGCCCGGACCGACGGGCGGAGAGCTGGGGTCTGCTGGACCGGCTGGCCGGGTCGCTGGGCGACCGGTTCCAGAAGCTGGAGCTGCAGCCTCTGCCGGAAGGGTCGGCGGGTCAGCTGCTGGGCAACCTGGTCCCCGCGGAGGACCTCCCGGACGCGTTCCGGGCCCAGGTCCTGGAGCGCGCGGAGGGCAACCCGTTCTTCCTGGAGGAGGTGCTGCGTGCGCAGATCGATGGGGGCCACCTGGTCCGGGAGGGCGGGAGCTGGCGGGCGACAGCCGGGCTGGAGACGGTGACGATCCCGACGACCCTGGCCGGAGTGCTGACCGCGCGGATCGACCGGCTGCCCGACACCACCAAGCGAGTCGCGCAGACGGCCGCCGTCATTGGCCGGATCTTCCCGCATCGCGCGCTGGAGGTCGTCTGCCGGTCCGGTCCGGAGCCCGAGCGGGTCGATGACGTGGAGCCGCACCTGGGCACGCTCACGCAGGAGGAGCTGATTCGGGAGCGGGCGAGGGACCCGGACCGCGAGTACATCTTCAAGCACGCCCTGACCTGCGAGGCGGCGTACGACCTGATGCTGCGGGAGCGGCGCCGGGAGCTGCACGTGCGCACGGCCCGGGCGCTGGAGGAGCTGTACCCGGACCGGCTGGACGAGCTGGCCCCGGTCCTTGCCCACCACTACCACCACGGCCGGGAGCCGGAGCGGACCGCCGAGTTCGCGCTCCGGGCCGCCGACCGGGCGCTCAAACTGTTCGCCGTCCGGGAGGCGCTGGAGCACTATGAGCGGGCGTTCGAGGATCTGGACGCGATGGCCGACCCGCCGAGCGCGCTCCTGATCGATGTGATCCTGGGGTGGACCCGGGTCCGGTACAAGCTGAACCGGTACGAGGGCGCCATCGCGCGCTTGGAGCGGGCCGAGTCGCTGGCCCGCTCGGCGGACGACCGGCCTCGCCTGGCTCGCGTCCTGTCGTGGATCGGGACGCTGTACATGGTCCAGGGCACGCCGTCCCTGGCCACGCCGTTCCTGCTGGAGAGCGAGCAGCTGGCCAGGGAGCTGGGCGACGAGATGCTGACGGTGGTGCCGTTCTTCTACGCCAGCGACGCCATGGTGGACCGCAACCCGCGGGCGGCGGCCGAGCAGCTCGGTCAGGTCGTGGAGCTCGCCCGCAAGCACGAGATCCCGGAGATCGTCGGCCACGCGCTGGCCGTGAAGGCGGCCGCCCACGCCCGGCTCGGCGAGTTCGACCTGGCCGAGGAGCTGGTGGAGGAGGCGCTGGCGGAGGCCCACAGCGGCGGCCACCGGGTGAAGGAGGCCGACGTCCATATCTTCCTGGCCGGCGCCCTCTACGACATGGGCGAGATCGAGCGGGGGCTCGAGCACGCCCGCAT
>JAWVYT010000555.1:0-1976 GCA_033722595.1 Longimicrobiales bacterium | reverse complement strand
TGTGGACCGCGCCGGTGGCGCCGGAGCCCGTGAAGAACAGGACCACATCCGAGCCGGCGCCGACCGCCGCCTTGATGATCGACCGGGCCTCCTCCCGGAACCGCGTGGACTGCCGCCCCGAGCCCGAGGTCTCGGTGTGGGTGTTCGCGTACAGCGGCAGGACCTCGTCGCGGATGAAGTCCTCGATGAACGCCAGCGACCGACCGGACGCGGTGTAGTCGGCGTAGGTGATCCGCCGGGAGCCGTACGGCGTCTCGATGGCCTCCCGGCTCCCGATCACGGAGGACCGGATCAGGTCGACCAGGGGCTGCGTGCGGGGCTCCGTCACTAGCGGGCGGCGCCCTGGATGTAGTCCTTCAGGTGCCGGTTCTCCGCCTCCACGCTCCGGCGCAGCTCGTTGACCACGTCGCCGATGGAGACGATCCCGGCCAGGCTCCCGTCGTCCACGATCGGCAGGTGTCGGATCTTGTTGTTCGTCATGATGTTCATGACGTAGTCGATGTCGTCGCCGGGAACCGCCACGATGACGTCCGTGGTCATGATGTCCGCCACCCGGGTATCGGCCAGGGCGTCGGGCCGGGCCGCCACCATGTTCAGGACGTCGCGCTCGCTCACCACGCCGACGATCTCCCCGTCGCGGGTCACGACCAGACAGCCGATTCGGTGCTCCGAGAGGACGCGCACGGCGTCCAGGATGGGGGCGTCGGGGCCGATCTGGATGACCTCGCTGCCCTTGGTACGGAGGATATCGCGGAGCTTCATCGGCTGGCTCTCCTGGTTGCGGTCACCGGGCCTGGCGGGACCCGAAATATGGCGTACGCGACGCCGTGGGACCAGTCACACGGCCCGGGACGGAGCCGGATGCACCGCGCCCCGCCGGGTGAGGGCGGGGCGCGGGAGAGGACGGGGCTGCGCCGACCGGCTAGAAGACGCCGAGACCCGTCAGGTCCACGAACCGGCGCTCGGCCAGCGGGATCGGCCGGGCCCAGCGCTCGCTGTACCGGTGCGCCCGCTCGATGGCGCAGCTGGAGAGGAAGACGTCCGTGCTCCCGGCGCCGGTGATCTGGATCTGCGAGCTGTTGGTGCTGTTCCCCAGAATGTTTACCGAGCCGTTGATCTTGTTGCCCGTACCCGTGGTCGTGAACGCGCCGTACACGAACACCAGCCCCGAGAACTCGAAGTTCCCGCTGATGTGCAGGTCGCCGTCCACGACCAGGATGCCCTGCCCGACCCCCGAGCCCAGGTTCATGTTGCCCGGGGTGTAGATGATCGGCCAGTAGAGGTGGCAGTCGCCGCTCGCGTTGTTCGGGTCGCCCCAGTTGCTCTTGACGCTCTTGTCACAGGTGCCGCCGCTGGAGACCGGCGCCATGCCGTTGTACGTGCCCGGGGCGTAGACCTTCTCCGCCATCTCCTTCAGGTCGTCCAGGTGCATGTCGCCGTACGTGGTGAACGCGGTGGAGTCCAGCGTCGCGTTCTCATCGTACTTGGGGCTGCCGTACACGCCCGAGTTCGGACCGCCGCCGGGCGGGACGTCGATCGTCGTGGTGTCCGACGAGACCACGCCCGTCCGGGTCCCGGTGTCCGTGCAGTCGGACCAGCCGGCCGGCACCTGGTCGTCGCCGCTGACCACCGAGTTCCCGCGGATCCGGACCTCGTCCTGCGTGGTCATGGCCCGGTCCTTCGGCACGTACGTGTAGGCGACACGCAGCAGCTCGGCGATCCGGCGCTTGGCACCGGCGTACTTCCCGCCCGACAGGATCTCGCCCTCCGACTCCACCATGAAGAGGCGGGTCGCCACGCGGTTCACGTAGACCGTGTACTGGGCGCTCAGGTCGCCCATCTGGAACGTCACGGGCCCCAGGGTGTCCACGGCGCCGACCACGCCTACGCTGTCCTCGAAGTAGGGCCGCGTCTTCGTGCCCATCAGGTCCTGCATCCCGCGCTCCGCCGCGCGGAACGCCCGCTGACCCACGTCC
>JAWVYT010000554.1:0-1980 GCA_033722595.1 Longimicrobiales bacterium | reverse complement strand
GTCGCTGGGGATCACGGAGTCGAAGCTCCGGTTCCACGAGCACACCGGCGATGAGCTGGCCCACTACGCGAAGAAGGCGTTCGACATCGAGTACGAGCTGCCGTTCGGCTGGCAGGAGTTCGAGGGGATCCACAACCGCACGGATTTCGACCTGAGCCGCCACGAGGAGCACTCGGGCAAGCGGATGGAGTACATCGACCCCATGGACACGTCGAAGCGCTACATCCCCTACATCATCGAGACGTCCGCCGGCGCCGACCGGACCGCGCTGATCGTGCTGGCCGACGCGTACCGGGAAGAGGAGGTCGAGGGCGAGGAGCGCGTGGTGCTCGGGCTGCACCCGAAGCTCGCACCCATCAAGGCCGCCATCTTCCCGCTGGTGAAGAAGGACGGTCTCCCGGAGATCGCGACGAAGATCCACGACGACTTCCGGGCCGCCGGGATCAACTCGTTCTACGACGAGAGCGGCTCCATCGGGAAACGCTACCGCCGCCAGGACGAGGCCGGCACGCCGTTCGGCATCACCGTGGACGGCGAGACGACCGAGGACCAGACGGTCACGGTCCGCGACCGGGACACGCTCGAACAGGTCCGGGTCTCGACGGACGCGGTTGTGGACTACGTCCGGGAGCGGATCCGGTAGTTCGATTTCGATTTCGAGTTCGATTTCGATTTCGAGGTCGGTGGGCAGACGATCCAGAGAGGGGGTCGTGGGGAAGCGGGAGGTGGGCTGGCTCATCGGTGCTGGCCGACCCTCCGGGCGGGGCAGCGTCCGGGCTCAACGCGGGACCACGGAATCGACGCGGGGGCGCGGGAGCCCTCGTCGCGAACCCGCGGGTCCATCCCTGCAATCCGAAGTCATGAGTGGATCGGGGCCGGAGCGCCGCCGGCTGCGGTGCTCCGCCTCGCGTCTTCTGCGCATTCATCGGTCCCTATCCGCGTTCCCGCGTTGAACGAGTGCCGCGAGCCCGGCTCAGCGGAATCCCGGGCGGACGCCGGCGTGGCCGCGCAGGGCGCCGCAACACGGACCCCAGAGAGCGCCCGCACGCACGTGCGATCGAACGTCGAAATCGAACGTCGAAATCGAAATCGATCTTGCCCGCCTGCCCGCCGTTCCCTACGCTAGCGCCGGTCTACCCCACACACGACTCTCACCGCACGGAGCCGACCCCGATGTCCAAGTTCTCCAGCCGCTGGGGGATGATGCTGGCCATGCTCGGCATGGCGGTGGGCACCGGAAACATCTGGCGGTTCCCCCGGATCGCGGCGTCCAACGGGGGCGGCTCGTTCCTGGTGGCGTGGGTCGTCTTCCTGTTGCTCTGGTCGGTCCCGCTGATCCTGGTGGAGTTCGCCCTGGGCCGGGAGACGCGGTACGGGGCGGTGGGCGCGTTCAGCCGGCTGGTGGGGCCGCGGTTCGCGTGGATGGGCGCGTGGATCGCGTGGACGGCCACGGCCATCATGTTCTACTACACGGTGGTGATGGGCTGGACGATCCGTTACTTCTGGGGCGCGCTCTCCGGCGAGCTGAGCGGCGCGGAGCCCGGCGCGGTCTGGGAGGGCTTCGCCTGGGGCCCGGAGGTGCTGGGCTTCCACGCCGCCGCGATGGTCCTGGGCGCCTGGGTCGTCGCCCGGGGCGTGAAGGGGATCGAGCGGGCGGCCAGCATCCTGATCCCGAGCCTGTTCGTGCTGGTCGTCGTTCTGACGGTCCGGGCGGTGACGCTGCCGGGCGCCGTCGACGGGCTGAACTTCCTGTTCACGCCCACGTGGGAGGGGCTCACCGACCATCGGGTCTGGCTCAACGCGCTGACGCAGAACGCGTGGGACACCGGCGCCGGCTGGGGGCTGATCCTGACCTACGCGATCTACATGCGGCGGCAGGAGGACACGGCCCTGAACGCGTTCATGCTCGGGTTCGGGAACAACAGCGTGTCGCTGCTGGCCGGGATCCTGGTGCTGTGCACCGTCTTCTCGATCATGCCC
>JAWVYT010000553.1:0-1983 GCA_033722595.1 Longimicrobiales bacterium | reverse complement strand
GAAGTGCTTGCCGTGGACGGTGTGGACCCGCTCGAGACCCAGCACCTCCCGGGCCTCCTCGCCCTCCTCCGCCACCGTCAGCTCCGCGTCGTCCCGGCCCCAGACCACCTGCGCGGGGAACGACCGGGCCTCCAGCGCCGGCAGCGTACGGGCCTCGAACGCGGCGTCGTTCTCGAAGCCGGCCATGATGGCCCGGAACGCGCGGCCGCCGTCGCGCCGGGCCAGGAGCCGGCCGTACGCCCGGATCTCGCCGTAGCCGCCGCGGTGCGACCCCTTCCACCGGAAGAACGGCACCACCAGCGGCGAGTCCATGACCGCGACCCAGGCCCGGCCGACCACCGGCACGGAGAACGGCCGCATGACCCAGGGCTTCCGGAACCGGCTGACCCGGACCATCGTGTCCAGCACCGTCAGCGACCGGATCCGTCCCGGGCTCCGGCGGATCAGATCGAACCCGATCGGTCCCGCGATGTCGTGAACCACGAGGTGGACCCGGTCGAGGCCCGCAGCGGTCAGCGCCCGCTCCAGCCACGCGGCCAGCCCCGTCCACGAGTAGTCGAAGTCCCGGGGGTGGGGCCGGTCCGCGAAGCCCATCCCCGGGAAGTCCAGCGCCACCCCCTCCAGCCCGCGGCCGGCCAGCTCCGGCAGCACCTTCCGGTACAGGTACGCCGACGAGGGGACGCCGTGCAGGCAGACCACCGGCGGCCCGTCGCCCTGCCGCCAGATCCGGGTCCCGGCGGTGCCCGGGACGGACAGCGGCTCGCCCAGCGCGTGCCAGGCCTCGACGTGCCGGCTCACCCGACCCCGGCGAGGCCCGCCCAGAGCGCTGCCGCGCGTGCCGTCATCTGGACCCCTCCTGCCGCGCCAGCAGCTCCCGGATCTTCCGCAGCTCCGTGTGCATCCCCCGCACCGAGCTGACCAGGAGCCACGCCAGCCATAGGAGGAACGCCCAGAACAGGACACCGATGATCGCGGAGAACGCGAACCAGATACTGGGGAACTCCATGCCCAACCTCCCGGATCAATGAGCCCAAGGTAATCCTCGTAGGGTACGCAGCCGGCGACGCCCGGGCCACCGACCGGCCCGGCCGGCGCGACCGTCAGTCCGCGAGCGTGGACAGGTAGGCGTGGAGCGCGGCGACCTCGTCGTCGGTGAGGAACGCCATCCGGCTCCGGGCGATGGTGGTCATCAGCTCCCGCTCCTTACCGTCCAGCGCGATCCCCTCCCGGGCCAGGCGACGGAACCGGGCCCGGGGGTAGGCGGCGGCGATCCGGAGGTCCGGCGCCCTGCCATCGCCCCGGAGGTCGGGGCCGTGGCACTCGGTGCACGCGGTCCGGGCGATGTACCGGCCCAGCGCCAGCGTGTCCGCCCGGGTCGACGCCGGACCCAGCGAGTCCGGCGAGGTCCCGTGGGGCGCCCCGTGGTCCACGCGGTCGGCGATCACGGGGACCCGGCCGAGGAGCGCCAGCGTCCGGGCCATGAGCCCGAACCGGGTGCGCGGCACCGTGTCCGGGAGGGGCGGCAGCGACCGGAGGTGGGCGATCACCTTGCCCAGGTCGGTATCGCTGACCGGATGGAACATCCCGGCCGGCATGATCAGCACGGTCTTACCGTCGGGCCCGACGCCGTGGCGGATGGCCCGCTCCAGCTCGGCCGGGTCGTACTCCCGGACCACCCGGGTCAGGTTCGGCGCGACGATCCGGTCGCCCAGCGCGGTCTCCACCCAGACCTCGCCGCCGCCGCTGCGGTCATGGCACCCCAGGCACCCCCACACGCGGGCCAGCCGGCCACCCTCCGCGACCGCCGCCGAGTCGGTCGGCACCGCCACCGGGTGCGCGGGGATCGCCGCGGACGGCGTGAGCTTCCGGTCGCCGGCGATCAGCACCCCCAGCGCGGCCACGAGGGCGAGGCCAAGGAGACCGGCCAGGCCGAGGCCGGCGTAGCGGAGGAACGTGCGGATGGGAGGTCTCACGGGGGGGCTT
>JAWVYT010000552.1:0-1991 GCA_033722595.1 Longimicrobiales bacterium | reverse complement strand
ACCTGGCGAAGAACGAGCTGCGGAACCGCTCCCGGAATCCGCTGGTGCTCTTCCAGACCATCAAGAAGAACTGGGACGCGGACCATCGTCCGCTGGAGTGGGAGGATCCGAAGAACAAGCCGGACGACCTGTTCCGCAAGCGGGACCTTCGGGGCAAGGTGGAGGCGGTGGTCGCCGAGCTGCCGGATCACCATCGCGAGGTGTTCGTGCTGCGGGAGCTGGAGGGCAAGACGTACGAGGAGATCGCCGATATCACGGGCGTGAACCTCGGCACGGTGAAGAGCCGGCTGAACCGCGCGCGGAACGCGTTCGCGGAGAAGATCGCGCCGTTGATCGACTGATCGGGTGTGTTCGTGAGCCCGCCTGTGCGGGTGTGAGCGGGGAGCGGAGCCCGTGGTTCTCCTTGGCAGGGGGAGCCACGGGTTTCGTGCATCCGGGTGATGGGGGCGAGGAACCTTCGTCCGGGCGATCCGGTAGATGCCAGAGGGAGGATCGAAGACGACACCCGGATACACATGGACTGCCGCGAGTTCCTGCAACGCTACTCGGAGTACGACGACAGCCTGATCCCGCCGGAGGAGGGGGATCGGTTCCGGGCGCATATGGCCGCCTGCCCGTCGTGTGCCCGGTACGACCGGGTGCTGCGCAAGGGCCGGATGCTCGCGCGTCAGCTGCCGCGGGTGGAGCCGAGCCCCGACTTCGGCGTCCGGCTGCGGCGCCGTCTTCTGCAGCAGCGGCGCCACGGCGTCTCCCGGGGCAGCCGGCTGGCGGCGGGGCTGGCGGCCGCCACGGTGCTCATGGTGGCGGCGACGGCCGTGCGGCTCATGGGGCCGGCGTCCGCGCCGGTGGCGATCGAGTCCGCGCGGGGTGCGGATCGGGTCGTGGCGCCTGCGGGGCAGGGCGCCGTCGCGGCCGCCGGCATGGTGGCGGTGACGGGCGGGGTCCCGGTCGTCCGGCGGGTGGCGCTGCCGGAGCTGGCCGGGCGGACGCCCCGGGACTGGGCGGTGCGGGAGGTGGCCCCGGTCGACGCCGCGTCGTATTCTCCACTGGAGACGGGGCCGCCCGCGTATCCGGGCGCGCGTCCGTCGCCGCGGACGGCCCGATTCACCGACACCCGACGAGCGCTCGACTGATTCCATGCCGGCTCTGAGTCCAGAGCGCCTCACCCGCACCCTCCGCGAGGGCGGGCGGGGAGGCGTTTTCTTTCTCCACGGCGACGAGAGCTACCTGAAGGAGCGGGCGACGCGCGAGATCGTGGAGGCCCACCTCGATGCCGGGACCCGGGACTTCAACCTGGACGAGGTCCGCGGGACCGACGTCTCCACGGAGACGCTGGGATCGCTGATCCAGACGCCGCCGATGATGGGCGAGTGGCGGGTCGTGGTGGTCCGCGACGCCCAGGCGATGGCCCAGAGCTCCACCGCCCGTGACATCCTGACGGACACGGCCGAGGCGCCGCCGCCGGGACTCGCGCTCGTCCTCGAAGCCGACATCGGGAGCAGCAAGGCCAAGGTCTGGAGGGCGTTGAAGAAGGCGGCAACGTCGGTGGAGTTCGGTCGCCTGTCGGACTCGGATCTGCCGGGCTGGCTCATGAGCTGGGCGGAAGCCCACGACCTGACGCTGGGCGTTCCGGCCGCCCGTGCGCTGGCGTCGGCCGTCGGACCCGGGCTGGCGCCGCTGGTGCGGGAGCTGGAGAAGCTCCGGGAGTACGTCGGTCCCGACCGGGAGATCACCCGGGAGGACGTGGAAGCGGTGGTGGGGGCGATCCCCCGCCAGGACCGGTGGGAGTGGATGGACCTGGTGGGCGAACGCCGGTTCGAGGAGGCACGGGAAGGGCTCCCGATCCTCCTGGAGACGGGGGGCGAGAGCGGCGTGGGCCTCGTGATCGGTCTCGGCAACCAGTTCCTCCGGCTGGCGGTCTGCGTCGCCGGGGGCAGGAGCGCGCTCGAGAACGCGCTGCCGGGGAACCAGAAGTGGCTCGCCGGACGGGT
>JAWVYT010000551.1:0-1997 GCA_033722595.1 Longimicrobiales bacterium | reverse complement strand
GCGGTGCGCACCTTCGAGGCGGCGGACGTGGAGACCACCACGGACCGGCGGGCGTACGCCGAGGCGCTCCTGGCGGCCGGTCGCCCGGCCGACGCCGAGCGGCTGTTCCGTCGTGTGGTCAGGGAGTCGCCCGGCGTGGCTGCGCGGGTCGGCCTGGCCCGCACGCTGAAAGCGCTGGGCAACGAGGCGGCGGCCGAGTCGGTGTACGCCGACGCCGTCCGTGCGCTGCCGAGCTACGGGCCGGCGGCGATGGAGCTGGCGGAGCTCCGGTGGCGGCGGGGCCACCGGGACGCGGCGCTGCAGGGGCTGGTCTCGTTCCTGGAGCTGGACCCGCGGCACGTGGACGGGCTGGTGCTCCTGGGCACGTGGCTGTACGAGACCGACCGGAGCGTGCAGGCGGTGCGGGCGCTGGAGCGGGCGGTCCGGCTGGACCCGACGCACCGCCGGGCGGCGGACGAGCTGGCCCGGCTCCGGGGAGGCGACTGAGATGCCGATCGAGGGCCCGCTCCGTGAGCTGGGGGTCGGGGACGTGCTCCAGATGCTGGAGCTGTCGCAGAAGACGGGCGTGCTGACGGTCCGGTCGCAGCGGATCCACGACGAGGCCGTGGTCCACGTGGTGGAGGGCGAGCTGGTCTTCGCGAGCCGGCGCCGGTCCATGCGGCTGCTCGGGCAGCAGCTGCTGCGGGAGGGCAAGCTCACGGACCGGGAGCTGGAGCGGGCGCTGGAGCTGCAGCGGGAGGACCCGAAGCAGCGCCTGGGCGCGATCCTCCTGGAGATGGGCACGGTCCGGCGCAGCGAGCTGGACCGGCAGCTCCGGTTCCAGATCGAGGAGACCGTCTACGACCTGATGGCGTGGGACGAAGGGTACTTCCACTTCGAGGAGACCGACGAGACGCCCGAGAGCCCCGTCCGGGTCCGGGTGGACTCGCTGCTCATGGAGGGCGCCCGGCGGCTGGACGAGTGGGCCCGCCTGGAGTCGCGGGTGCCCAGCGCCGACGCCGTGCCGCAGCTCGCGACGCCCGGAGACGGGCCGGGGAACGTCGATCTGCGCCCCGAGGAATGGGAGGTGCTGGCGGAGGTGGACGGGGATCGGGACCTGCGGATGATCGCGTCGGAGCTGGGCCGGAGCGTGTTCGACGTGGCGAAGATCGTCTACGGGCTCGCCAGCATGGACGTGGTCGAGGTCTCCGAGCGGACGGTCCCGGACCGGGAGGAAGAGTTCCGCCCGCTGGTCGACGAGCTGGAGCTGATGCTCGCGGACGGCGACCTCGAGGGGACGGAGCGGCGGGCCCGGGAGCTCCAGAAGTCGTACCCGGACCGGGCGGAGCTCCCGCTCATCGGCGGGCGTGCGCTGGTGGCCCAGGGCCGGCTGCGGGCCGCCGCGGAGGCGTTCGACCGGGCGGTCACCCTCGACCCGCTGTCCGCGGACGCCCATTATCATCTCGGCATGGCGGCCGTGAAGACCGGCGACCTGCAGCGGGCGCGGGAGGCGTGGACCACGTTCCTGCGCCTGACGCACGACGGGGACCGCAGGACGCACGTGGACCGGGCGGTGGCCGCCCTGGACGAACTGGAACAGGCAGTCGGAGCCGCACCCGAAGAATGAGCGAACGCGAGATCGAACGCTGGACCCGAGAGGTCGCCGAGAACCCGGGCGCGCCGTCATTCGTGCGCCTGGCCCGAGCGTACCGCGCACAGGGCCGGCGGGACGCGGCCCGCGAGGTGGTGCTCCAGGGGCTCGAGCGCAACCCGGAGCACGTCGGCGCGCACGGGCTCCTCGCCCTCATGCACGTGGAGGACGGTGAGCGGGCGAAAGCGGCCGACGAGTGGCAGACCGTCCTGGCCCTCGAGCCCGGCAACTTCGGCGCGAGCCGCGGCCTCGGGTTTCTGGCGCTGGAGCGGGGCGACCTGCCCGCCGCGCGGCGGCACCTGGAGACGGCCGTGGAGGCCCGACCCGATGACCCGGCGGTGACCCGGGCGCTGGAGGTGCTGGAGCG
>JAWVYT010000550.1:0-2000 GCA_033722595.1 Longimicrobiales bacterium | reverse complement strand
GTCCCGATGTTGGGCCCCGGCATGTCCGAGCTCTCGGGCTCGGGCCCGGAGGCCAGCGCGTCGCAGCTCTCCCAGGGCGATGTGTACGAGCACTCGACCGCGGCGAACCGCGAGGCGTCGTCGCTCGGCACCGGCCGCGGCTCCGGCGCGGGGGCCCGGGTCTGCTCCACCGTCCGGATGCGGCCATCCGGGGCGAAGGTCATGCGGTCGATGGCGACGGAGCGCCGGAACGTACCGCCGCCCGGCAGGTCCGCGGTGTGGTACACCATCCACCACCGGTCGCTGCCCTCGGGGAACTCCACGGCCGCAGGGTGGTTCGTGGTGGAGCTGACCTGCCCCAGCGCGATGCCCCGGTGGGTCCACGGACCGGCCGGGTGGTCGGCCGTCGCGTAGCGAATGCACGCGTAGAACCGGGACGTGACGCAGTCGTCGTCCAGGTTCCGGTTCGAGGCGTAGAGCATGTAGTAGACGCCGTCCCGCTCGAAGAGCCACGGCGCCTCCCAGAACCCGGGCAGCCCGTCGGGTGTTGTGATCCCGCCGGCCAGCGCCGTCATGGAGGCGTCGAGCCGGACGTGGCGCGGCTCCCAGAAGGAGCCCCAGTACATGTGGACGCCGCCGGTGTCTACCAGCACGGTGGGGTCGATGTTGTGCGCGGACGCGCTGTCCAGGAGCGCGGTCACCAGCGGCCCGCCGATGGCGTCGCGCCAGGGGCCGAGCGGGTGGTCGGCCACGGCCACGCCGATGGCCATCCGGTCACCGTCCGCCGGGGCCTCGGCCCAGCGGGTGGAGACGAACCAGTAGAACCGGCCGTCGGGGCCGCGGACCACCTCGGAGGCCCAGGCGTTGGCATCGGCCCAGGCGAAGTCGTCCAGCGCGAGGAGCGGGCCGTGGTGCTCCCACGCCGCCGGGTCCGTGGTCGCCGTGTCGGTGGAGAAGGCGTGCCACTCCCGCATGACGAAGTCGGCCTGCGTCGGGGACGCCTGGTCGCGGCCGCTGAAGACGTAGAGCCGGCCGTCGTGGACCAGGGCGGCGGGGTCGGCCGTGAACAGCTCCCGCACGATCGGGTTGCCGGGCGCCGCGTGCTGGTCTGTCGGCACCGCCTCCGGATCTCCCGGCACCGGCTCGGGGCCTTCCCGGATGGGCGACGGCCCTCGCTCCAGGCCGATGAACGTGACCACCGAGCGGGCCGGCACCTCCGCTGTGGCGCCCGCGGTCACCGCGGCGGCCGGCGCCAGGTTTCGCCCGCGGTCCGTGATGTACGGCCGCCAGGCACGGGGCCCGTCGGCGCCGATCCCGTCGACCGCCAGCGCCAGGGGGCGGGGCACGGAGTCGTAGTTGACGGCCACCGCGACCGGCCGGCCGTCGGCGGACCGGTAGCCGGAGACCATGAGGCCCGTGGCCTGCTCCACCGGCGTCGCGTCGTCGGACCGGGTCGTCCCGAGCCGGACGGAGCCGGGCCGCAGGAACCGGCTCCAGTGGCCGAGCGCCCAGAGCAGCTTCGAGTCGTGGACCTGCCGGCTCTCGACGTCCACGTAGACCAGCCCGTCCTTGTAGTCGCCGGCGCTCACGGCCAGCCACCACTGCCACGACGCGGCGCCGGCCAGGGCGAGGTCGAAATGGATGAGCCGGGCCGTGTACAGCGCCGGGTGCATCCCCAGGTCCCGGCCCGGCCCCTCGATCTCCTCGTTGTCCTCCAGGACGCAGTACTCGGTCATCCAGTACTCGAGCCCCGGCGCGATGGCGTCCAGCGAGTCGCGGAGCGCGCGCCGGGTCGCGACCATCCGGGCGACCGGCCAGGTGGTGAAGTAGCTGTGGCCGGCGACCTTCGGCGCGACCCGGGGCAGGCTGTCCAGCGCCGCCTGGCGGAACAGCACGTCCAGCTGGTCGTCCCGGCGGGGGTGGTCGGTGTCGCCGGAGTACAGGAAGTCGATACGGGCGGCCTCCGGGATCTCGACCCGGGTCCCGAGCCCGGCGTCCCGGAGGTGCCGGTCGAGCACCCG
>JAWVYT010000549.1:0-2010 GCA_033722595.1 Longimicrobiales bacterium | reverse complement strand
TTTTCACGTGGAAGGTGCGATGACGTTCGAACCGCCCCCAGGGCTGATGGTCAGTGTCTCCGGCATCCGGGGCCGGGTCGGCGAGGCGCTCGACCCACTCGTGGCGACCCGGTACGCGGCGGCGTTCGGCACCTGGCTGCGGGCGGAGACCGGCCGGGCGCCCACCGTAGTGCTCGGGCGCGACTCGCGGACCTCGGGCCCGCTCCTGGCCCGGAGCGTCACCGCAGCGCTGGAGGCGGTGGGGTGCACGGTCGTCGATGTCGGGCTCGCGCCCACGCCCACGACGCTGATGGCGGTCCGACACCACGGGGCGGACGGCGCGATCGTGGTGACCGCGAGCCACAACCCCGTGGAATGGAACGCGCTGAAGCTGGCCTCGGGCGCCGGGATGTTCCTGGACGCCGACCAGGCCGCCGCCATGCGCTCGCACGTCGACGCGCCCGGCTGGCAGCGCTGGGACGGGGTCGGGCACCGGGAGGTCGACGGGGGCGCGGTGGAGCGTCACATCGAGGCGATCACGCGGCTCCCGTACCTCGACCTCGACGGGATCCGGGGCCGGGGGTTCACGGTGGCGCTGGACTGTGTCCGGGGCGCCGGCGGCGTGACGTTCCCGGCGCTGCTGGAGGCGCTCGGGTGCGACGTGCGCGGGATCGACCTGGAGCCTGACGGCCGGTTCCCGCGCAAGCCCGAGCCGGTGGCGGGGAACCTGGGCGAGCTGGAGTCGCTCGTCCGGGAGACGGGCGCGGCCATCGGGATCGCCACGGACCCGGACGGCGACCGTCTGTCGCTGGTGGACGAGACGGGGCGGGCCATCGGCGAGGACTACACGCTGGCGCTGGCCACCCGGCTCGTGCTCCGGCACCGAGCGGGCCCGGTGGTGACGAATCTCTCCACGAGCCGCGTGGTCGAGGACGCGGCGACGGAGGCCGGCGCGCCGTTCTTCCGAGCGCCGGTGGGCGAGATCAACGTGGCCCGTCGCATGGAGGCCGAGGGCGCCGTCATCGGCGGGGAGGGGAACGGTGGGGTCATCCTGCCGGACCTCCATCACACGCGGGACGCCCACGTCGCGGCGGCGCTGGTGCTGCAGCTGCTGCTGGAGACGGGGTCCACGGTGAGCGAGCTGGTTGCGTCGGCTCCGGCGTACGCCATCGTGAAGGACAGTGTGGCCCGGCCGGACGGTCCGCTCGCGCCGGCCTACGACCGACTGGCCGCCGAGCTGGACGCGGACGTGGAAGACCGGCAGGATGGGCTGTGGCTCGGGTGGCCGGAGGTGGGCCGGTGGCTGCACTTCCGACCGTCGGGCACGGAGCCGATCGTGCGCATGATTGCCGAGGCGCCGGACGAGACGCAGGCCCGGGAGCTGGTGGAGGCCGCCCGGGCCGCCATGGACGAGAGCTGAGAGGACGAAGCAGATATGTGCGGGATCGTTGGCTACGTCGGGACGCAGGATGTGACGCCGCTGCTGGTGGAGGGACTCCGTCGTCTCGAGTATCGCGGGTACGACTCGGCCGGGCTCACGGTCACCAACAACGGCGACCTGATCACCCGGAAGGCGGTGGGGAAGATCGCCGACCTGGAGGCCCGGCTCGGGGAAGACGGCGTGCCCGAGTCCCGGTGCGGGATCGCGCACACCCGGTGGGCGACGCACGGCGCGCCGAACGAGGTCAACGCGCACCCGCACACCGACTGCACCGGCGAGATCTCGCTCGTCCACAACGGGATCATCGAGAACGCCGGCACGCTGAAGAAGAAGCTGGAGAGCCTGGGCCACCGGTTCCGGACGGAGACGGACACGGAGGTCCTGGCCCACCTCATCGAGGAGACGTACGACGGCTCGCTTGCGTCGGCCGTCCGGAGCGCACTGACCCAGGTGGAGGGCACGTACGGGATCGCAGTGATGTGCTCCCGGGAACCCGGGACCATCGTGGGCGCCCGGAAGGGCAGCCCGCTGCTGGTGGGCGTCGGGACCGAGGACGAGTACTTCCTGGCCAGCGACGTGGCGGCCGTCCT
>JAWVYT010000548.1:0-2025 GCA_033722595.1 Longimicrobiales bacterium | reverse complement strand
CTTCTTCGCCTCTTCCTGACCGATGACGTACTGGTCCAGCGTCTCCTTGATCTCGACGGGCGTCGGGATCCGGGGCATCGCCTCCGTGGCCTCGCGCTCCTCCTCCTCGGCCAGGATCTCGTTGCAGAGCGAGACACACTCGTTGCAGATGTAGACCGATGGACCCGAGATGAACTTCTTGACCGAGTCCTTCGATTTTCCGCAGAACGAACAGCGGAGGTGTTTGTCGCTCGCCATGGCGTCCCCTTCGCTCGCTGGTCCCTTCGGGCCTACTCTGTCACCCTACTCTGTCGAGCCGTCCCCGTTCGTCGGCGCCGCGGGCGCCTCTTCCTGGCTCCGGACGACGTTGTCGATCAATCCGTACTCCTTCGCCTCCTCGGGGCTCATGAACCGGTCCCGGTCCACGTCCTCCTCGATCTTCTCCACCGGCTGGCCGGTATGCTCCGCCAGGATCCGGTTCAGCCGCTCCCGGGCGTACAGGATCTCCTGGGCCTGGATCTCGATGTCCGCTGCCGTGCCCCGGCTCCCGCCGGACGGCTGGTGGATCATGATCCGGCTGTTGGGGAGCGCGCTCCGCTTCCCCTCGGCGCCGGCGGCCAGGAGCAGCGCGCCCATGGAGGCGGCCATCCCCATGCACATCGTGTTGACCGGCGCCGTCAGGTACTGGATCGTGTCGTAGATGGCCAGCCCCGCGTAGACCGAGCCGCCCGGCGTATTGATGTACAGGAAGATATCCCGCTCCGGGTCGTCGGCCTGCAGGAAGAGCAGCTGGGCGATGATCAGGTTCGCCACGTCATCGTTGATGGGCGTGCCCAGGAAGATGATGCGGTCCATCAGCAGCCGGCTGAAGATGTCGTAGCTGCGCTCGCCGCGGCTGGTCCGCTCGATCACGTAGGGCGGGTACACTGGCATATATGTCTACTCGTCTTCCGATTCGATAGTCGAGAGGGACTTCAGGTACTCGAAGACCCGTTTCTCCATGAGGTCCGAGGCCAGCGCCTGGAGCCGGCCGGACTGGGCCAGCTGGCGACGGACCTCGGCTTCCTGCATCTCGTTCTGTGCCGCGATCTCGGCGATCCGGGCGTTCACGTCGTCCTCCGTCGCGCGGAGGCTCTCCATCTCGGCGACCCGGTCGATGACCAGCATCCGGCGGACCGCGTGCTCCGCGGCCGGCCGCGCCTGCTGCTTCGCCGACGCGACCTCCGCCGGGTCGGCGTCCTCCGGCGCCTGCATCAGGCTGTCCAGGTACTGGTCGACCAGCGAGGGCGGCGGATCGAACGGGTTCGCCTCGAGGATGTTCTGGATCAGCTGGCGACGGACCTCCCGGTCCGCTTCCCGCTCCGCCTCCTCCTTCAGGTCGCTTCGGACCCGGTCCCGGAGGTCCTCCATGGACTCGAAGTCGCCGAGCTCGCCGGCGAAGGCGTCATCCGCGTCCGGCAGCTCCGGGTGCTCCGCGGAGATCAGCTTCAGCCGGATCCGGTGCTCCTCCTCGCCCTCGTCCTCCTCGGTGGCCGGGAGCTCCACGCTGAACTCGTCCTCGGCGCCGGGCTCCAGCGTCCGGATCGCCGCGTCGATGTCGTCCAGGATCTCCCCGGAGCCCAGGACCACCTCGTACTGGCGCGGCTCGGGCTCCTCGCCGCTCTCCGTCTGGAGCGGCGTGATCTCGACCTGGACCCGGTCGCCCTCGTCCGGCGTGCCGTCCTCGATGGGTGTCCACGTGGCGTTCTGCTCCCGGAGCCGTCCGATGACGCGGTCCAGATCCGCCTCGTCGACCGCGGGCGACGGCTTCTCGACCTTGAACCCGCCGAGCCGCTCCAGCGCGATCTCGGGTCGGACCTCGAACTCCACCTCGAAGGTCAGGTCCGTGTCGGCCTCGTAGTCCACGTTCTCCACGGACGCCTGGGAGATCGGGTCGAACGCGTGCTGCTGCAGCGCCTCCTGGTACGCCGAGTTGATCAGCCGCTCGATGGTCTCCTGGTCGATGGACGGGCCGTACTGCTTCTCGACCACCGACGAGGGGACCTT
>JAWVYT010000547.1:0-2027 GCA_033722595.1 Longimicrobiales bacterium | reverse complement strand
AGCTCCCGCGGCTGGACTCGAACCAGCGACTCGGTGGTTAACAGCCACCTGCTCTACCAACTGAGCTACGCGGGAATAGACGGCCAAAGGTAATCGGGGCCCCGGGCATCGTCAACCGGTTTCTGCGGTCACCAGCAGGACCCCCTGGACCACCGGCTCCGCGGCTCGAGATCGGGGCGATCCACCGGCTGCACTCGGGGTCTCGAGGTCCCCGTCGGGCGGCCGGTGAGCGACCACCGTTTCATACGCCGCCGAGACGACGGCGTCGACTGTCCGCCCGTCCGGCTCTCGGCTCCGTCCACCCAGCTCCATCAGCAGTCTCACGACCGCTTCTTCCCGTGCCGGGGCGAGCGGTGTCGCCAGGGCCCGGAGCAGCGCGTCGGCCATGCGCAGGGTCTGGGACGGAAGCCCCGAGCCCGCACGGGCCATGGCGTCCCGGACATACCCGGCCAGTCGGGCGCCCGCCGTCCTGGCGGGAAGGGGAGCGGGGGCGCGCACACGGGCCGCTTCAGCGGCGAGCCGGTCCAGGACCCGCTGGCGGACGTGCTCCAGTCGGGCGGGGTCGGGGTCGCTGGGTGCGGTGAGTCCCGGGTCCCCGTCCCGGGTCAGGGCTTCCAGGAGGTCGGCGCCGGCGACCGTGAGCGGGCCGGCCCGTCCGTCGGTGGACAGCTCGATCAGACGCGCCCGGTCCCATGCTCCGGGACAGACCAGCACGAGGGCATCGAGGTCCGCTCCCGCGACGTGCCGGGCCGGCACCTCGGAATACCAGGCTGCGGGCGGGATGGCGACGGAATCGGAACCGGATTCCGACGCTGGGGACATCGTGGATCCGCTGCGAGCCGCAGGGAACGTCGCGGGCTGGTCGTCCGACGCCGGGGCGGTCGAGGCACGGCTGCTCGACACCGGCCCGGCGCCAAACGCCTCGCCCCTGACCCAAAGTGTCCGGACTCGCTCCCAGGGGTCGACGTCCTGGCGTCGCTCGATGCAGTCGAGGACGTCCGCGACGCGGTCGGCGCTGCCCGTGACGAGCCCCGCCAGCAGCTCGTCGGCCTGCGCTCCGCCCAGCGCGGTGGCGATCCCGTAGAGCTTCGTACGGAGGCTGCGCGTTAGCCCCAGGACTCGGTCCAGCCCTTCGGCCGGGAGGAAGAGATGGGGGACGACATTTTCGTGCGGTGAGCCCAGCCGGTCCACCCTGCCGATCCGCTGGATCAGGCGTACCGGGTTCCACGGGAGGTCGTAGCTGACGACGTGTCGGGCGTCCTGCAGGTTGAGCCCCTCGGCCAGGACATCGGTCGCTATCAGCACGTCCACGCGCTCGCGTTCCGGCGGAAGGGGCCGGTGGTTGGCGCGCGGCGCGAACCGCTCGACGACGTGACGCCGCCCGGCCGGGCTCGGCCCCAGCCACGCGCCCGATCCATCGATGCGTCCGACCCGGTGGTCCCGGAGCAGCGCACGCCAGAGGAACGCAGCCGTGTCCCGGTACTCGGTGAACACGAGGACCTGCTCTCCGTGCAGCTCCCGGAGCAGCGCCCGGAGCGACTCCGTTTTGGGACCCTGCACCGGGGAGCACGCAGCCCTCGGGTCCGTGGCCGGACCGCGTTCACGACCCGTGGCACCCGATCGCGCCAGCAGGCCGTCCACGTGTCGCAGGTCCCGCCGCGCCGTTTCGATCCAGGCGTCCAGGTCCAGGTCGGGCGGCGCCGGGTCGGCCACCAGGCCCACCATCACGAGCTGGAACGGATCACGGTCGCCGGAGGCGCGGTGCCGTCCGGGTCGGAGCACCCGACCCGCCACCGCAGCGCTCAGGACCGCGGCCAGCGACTCCCGGAGGCGGAGCAGGCTCGTCCTGAAGGCCGCCGCGCTGGAGTCCATGCGCTTGAGCAGCGAGAGCCGGACCAGCGGGGCGGCGCCCGCGCCGTACGCCTCGAGCTCCAGCGCTTCGATCGATGACACGCAACCGGGGATCCCCGGGTCTCTGTACCGGTGCAGGACGGGGGGTGCCCGCCGGGGGAATGCCAGGCCCCCGT
>JAWVYT010000546.1:0-2032 GCA_033722595.1 Longimicrobiales bacterium | reverse complement strand
GTGGAGCGCCGGTCCAGCACGATGTCGGTCACCTCGCCGATCGGCACGCCCCGCAGCTTGACGGCGTTCCCGCGCTGGAGCTGCCCGACCTCCCGGAACCACGCCTCCACGTCCCGCCGGTCCTGGCCGAAGCTCCAGTCGTGCATCCAGAGCGTGCCCAGCAGGATCAGCACGATCCCGGCGACCACGACCAGGCCCACCCGCAGCTCGTTCTTCACGAAGCAGACTCCTCTTCCAACAGTTCAGGCCGGCCTTCGATGAAGCCCTTCACGATCCGGTCGTCCGTCGCCTGGATCTCCTCCGGCGTCCCCACGTAGCGGATCCGGCCCTCGTGCAGCATCGCGATCCGATCGGCGACCCGGTAGGCGCTCGTCATGTCGTGGGTCACCACCACGCTCGTCACACCCAGCTCCTCGTCCATGCGCAGGATCAACCGGTCGATGACCGCCGTGGTCACCGGGTCGAGCCCCGTCGTGGGCTCGTCGTATAATAGGTACTTCGGCTCCGTCACGATGGCGCGGGCCAGTCCGATCCGCTTCTTCTGGCCACCGGACAGCTCGCCCGGGATCTGGTCCTCGTAGCCGGTCATCTCCACCAGGCGCAGCGACTCGGTGACCCGCTCCTTCTGCTCGTCCTTCGGCATCCCCATCCGGCGGAGCCCCATCGTCATGTTCTGGTACACCGTCATCGAGTCGAAGAGCGCCGCGAACTGGAACACGTAGCCCACCCGCCGGCGCAGCGCGTAGAGCTCCTCCCGGCTCAGGTCCGTCACGACCTCGCCGTCCACCTCGACCTGCCCGGCGTCCGGGACCAGGAGCCCGACGATCGTCTTCAGCAGCACCGACTTGCCCACGCCGGACGCCCCGATGACCGCGACCGTCTCCCCCTCGTTCACGTCCAGCGACACGTCCTCCAGGACCCGCTTCTCGCCGAACGCCTTCGAGATCCCCTCCAGCGTGATGCTCATAGCAGCGTCACGGCCCAGAAGGCGTCGAGCACGAGGATCAGCATGCTGGCAAGCACCACCGCCTGCGTCGTGGCCCGCCCCACCGCCTCGGCGCCGCCCCGGGTGGTGAAGCCGAAGAAACAGCCGATCGAGGTCACGGCGAACCCGAAGCTCGCCGCCTTGATCAGCGAGTACGTGACGTCGAACGTGAAGAAGTACATCCGGAGCCCCCGGATGAACTCGGGCGTCGACAGGTCCAACAGGTTGATGGCGGTGATCCAGCCGGCCAGGATCCCCATGGCATCGGCGAACGCCACCACGACAGGGAACATGAGCACCCCGGCGATGATGCGGGGCACGACGAGGTAGGAGACGGGATTGTAGGCCAGCGTCTCCAGCGCGTCGATCTGCTCGGTCACCCGCATGGTGCCCAGCTCCGCCGCGATGTTCGCGCCCACGCGGCCCGCCAGCGCCAGCCCCGTGAGCACCGGCCCCAGCTCCAGCAGCATCGTCTTGCCCACCAGCACGCCCACGAAGTACAGCGGCACCGCACCGGTGAACGTGTACGAGGCCTGGAGCGCGAGCACGATCCCGGTGAACGCGGCGATGAAGAGGGCGATCGGCAGGGAGTCGACCCCTACGCGCGCCATCTGGGAGAGGATCACCCGCGACCACGTGCCCGTGTCCGCAGCGGCTCGTCCTGCCCGCGCCAGGAACCGGCCGTAGTCACCGAGCCGGGACGCGGCTCGCAAGGTCGAGCGGCCGACCCAGTTGACGGGGGCACTCCAGGCTCCGTTCATAGGGACGAAGATAGACGGCCCGCGACAGACGTGTCCACCCCGCCCCACCGGCCGCGGCGGAGCCCTCGCCGGGCGGCGATCAGACCCGGTGGTCGATGGTGAAGAGGACGTCCTCGGGGCCCATCTCACCGGCCGACGAGTCCGGCGGCCCCGTCTCCACGATCACTCGCTTGATGACCCGGTCGGGGTCACGGACCGCGACCTGGAAGGCCAGTCCCTGATCCTCGCTGCGGATCTCTGTCCGGACCTCGCGGCCCGGCTCCCGCTGCGGCGGCTCGGGGTTCGT
>JAWVYT010000545.1:0-2042 GCA_033722595.1 Longimicrobiales bacterium | reverse complement strand
CTTACAAGCAGGAGGTCACTGGTTCGAATCCAGTACCGCCCACTGGTGTACGGACGGATCCCCCGAAGTCCGTAGACAAGCCGGAAGGCCGAGGTTCGAAGGAGTCCCATGTCCGAGTTCGAGACCTTCGCCGTCGTCCTCTCCTTCATCCTGGGACTGGGCGTCGCCCAGATCCTGTCCTCGGTGGTCTACCTGCTGCAGGCGCGTCGCGAGGTCAGGATCGCGTGGACACCGCTGCTGTGGGCGTACGCCCTGCTGCTGTACCACGTGAACTTCCTGTTCGCCCTGCTCCAGGCCATAAACGAGGCCCTGTGGCACCTCGACCTCCTGATGGCCGCGCTCCTGTTCCTCGCCGGCGGTCTGGTCCTGCCCACGGCCGGTCGCCCGCTGCCGGACGACCTGATCGACTTCTTCGAGGAGCACGGACGGATCGCTCTGCTGCCGTTCGCACTCTTCCAGGGCCTCAACATCCTCTACTACGCCCTGTCCGGCTGGCCCCTCTTCGGCCCGGACGGTGTCCTCAACATCGTACTGCTGCTGCTCCTGGTCCCGGGCTTCTGGGGCAGGGGAGCCGTGAAGTTCGTCACCAGCCTGGTCTTTGCCGGCCTCGTGACCGTCGCGTTCCTCTTCCTGTGGGCGCGCCCCGGCGCGATTTGACGGAGGGCGGACCCGGCCAGATCGAGGGCCGAGGGCGCCCTCCACGCGGCGGGCACCCTCCACGTCCACTTCGCGCCGTGACCCCCCGGGTCAGCGCGTCCGGGCCCGCTCGATGACGGTCGCCAGCACGCTGAGGGCGAAGATCGCGCCGATGGCGGCCAGCACGTACGGCCACGGCGGGAGCGTCTGCCCGGTCACCATCAGGTAGAACTGGACGGCGGTGAGGCCGAGAACGGCGAACGCGAGGCATACGGCCATCGAAGTCCAGTGGCGGTAGTGGGCCAGGAGGAAGGCCGGGAGCAGGGCGGACATCCAGACCAGTGCCTCGAACTTGTCCGGGGCGCCGCCGCCGGTCAGCACGTCCACGATCGGGATCGTCAGGGCCAGGGACGACAGGACCAGCGCACGGGCGGGCACGGCCGTCCCTTCTACAATCGCGTTCATCGGAGCTCCTGTCCTGTTGCTGCTCGGGTCGCGTACTTCGTATCGAGCACCGAAGGATCGACGATCCGGAGGCCGCCGGCGTAACCGCCCGCGCCGCCGCGCTCCCGGAATCCCGGTCGTCGAGTCGGGGGTAGTGTCACGGAATGCTTGACGTCGTGGCCTGGAATTCCGCATAAAGGAAGGCCCCTGCCCGGTTCCGCCGGGCGCTCCTCCCCTCACAGAAGGAGACCCGCCATGACGGGACGAAGTACCCTCCTCGTGACCGGCGCGGCGATGGCCGCGCTCCTCCTGCCTCTCGCCGCCTGCGAGTCGCCATCATCCCCGGACGACGCGGCGCTGCGGGCCATGGAGGGCCCGGCCGAAGCCCGGGTCGAAGCGGTCCGGACGCCGTTCCGGGCCATGGCGTTCACGGACCTGGTATCGTTGGCGCCGGACCCCGCCTGCGGCGACCCGCCGCACTTCCTGAACACCCAGGCCGGCGAGGGCGAGGCGACGCTGCTCGGTCGCTTCACGGTGGTGTTCACGTTCTGCGTGGATGCCACGGACCTGCTGGACGACGGCGCGCTCACCGCCGGTGAGTCCGTCCCCTACTGGGATGGCGTGGGCACGCTGACCGCCGCCAACGGCGACGTGCTGTACCTGTCCATCTCCGGCGCCGTGCTGCCCAGCGACCACCCGGACTTCGACTTCCAGTTCCAGGATCCGTTCGTGTTCACCGGCGGAACCGGCCGGTTCGCCGATGCCGGCGGCGAAGGGATGACCGACAGCTTCGTGGTCCAGTCCACGAACCGAACGTACCACAGCTGGAGCGGGTGGCTCGCGGTTCGCCCCGGCGCCGCCGGGCGCTGACGTCCGGAGGCGGTACGGTAGGCAGCCGTCACGGGATCCTTGACTGCGGGATTTCGGCGAGACAATACTAGTTGCATTCGGGCAGCGCGACG
>JAWVYT010000544.1:0-2042 GCA_033722595.1 Longimicrobiales bacterium | reverse complement strand
GCTGGCGGCAGCGCTGGGGACCATCAACATGGGCCACTTCATCCCGGACTACACGGCGTACGAAGAGCTGCTGGCGGTGTTCAAGGCGTTCATCCCGATCCCGATCCTCCTGGACCCGGAGGACGGCTACCGGATCACGGCGGCGGAGCTGGAGAAGGAGATCCTCGGCCGGGGGCTGAGCGCGCTCCTGGCCAGCAATCCGTGCAACCCCACGGGCCAGTGCGTGTCGAGCGACGAGCTGGGGGCGTGGTGCGAGCTGGCCCGGGAGACGTCGTGCACGCTGATCCTCGACGAGTTCTACTCCCATTACGTCTACGACGACGCGGCGGGCGACGGCCCCGGCCAGGTCTCCGGCGCGGCCTATGTCGAGAACGTGGACTCGGACCCCATCATCCTCGTGGATGGGCTCACGAAGAACTGGCGCTACCCGGGGTGGCGCGTGAGCTGGACGCTGGGTCCCCGATCGGTGATCGAGGCGATCGCCAGCGCCGGCTCGTTCCTCGATGGCGGCGCGAACCATCCGTTCCAGCAGGCGACGCTCCCGCTCCTGGACCCGGAGGCCGCGCTCCGGGAGACCCGCGCGATCCAGGCCCACTTCGCCCGTAAGCGCGACCTCGTGGTCCGCCGGCTGAAGGCGCTGGGCCTGCGGGCGGACGCCGAGCCGACCGGCACGTTCTACGTCTGGGCCGACCTCGCCGACCTGCCCGAGCCGCTGAACGACGGGATGGCCTTCTTCCGGGAAGGGCTGAAGGAGAAGGTCATCACGGTGCCGGGCATCTTCTTCGACGTGAACCCCGAGAACCGGCGGGCGCACGCCCGCTACCAGAGCTACACGCGGATCAGCTTCGGTCCCGACCTGGAGACGGTGGAGCGGGGACTGGACGCGCTCCAGCGGACCATCGGCCGGTTCCGGTAGGAGGCGACAGGGCGGCCTACACGAGGCTCCGGTACAGCGCCGCCGTCCGATCCGCGATGGCCGGCCAGGCGAACTCGGCCTCCACCCTCGCCCGGGCCGCCCGCCCCATGCGCCGCGCCTCCGCCGGGTCCTCCAGCAGCGCGTTGATCCGATCGGCCAGCGCCGCGGCGAACCCGGCGGGGTCGGCGGGCGAGCCGAAGGCGTCGTCGCCCGACTCGAACGCGACGAGGTGCCCGGTCTCCCCTTCGGTCACGATCTCCGGGATCCCGCCCACGGCCGAGGCCACCACCGGCGTGGCGCACGCCATCGCCTCCACGTTCACCAGCCCGAACGGCTCGTAGATGCTCGGACACACGAACACGGTGGCGTGGGACAGCACCTGGACCACCTTCTCCCTCGCCAGCATCTCCGGGACCCACACGACCGCCAGGCGACCCGCGGCCCGCAGCCGGTCCACCGCGGCCTCCACCTCCCGACCGATCTGCGGCGTGTCCGGCGCGCCGGCCAGGAGCACCAGCTGGCTCCCCTCGAGCAGGTGCTCGGCGGCGTCCAGCAGGTGGGGCAGCCCCTTCTGACGGGTGATCCGGCCCACGAACACCGTGGTGGGCACGTCCGGGTCGACGCCGAGCTGCTCCAGCGCGGCCGTCTCCTCCACCGGCCGGTAGACCGCCGGGTCCACGCCGTTGTGGATCACGTGCACGCGGCCGGGGTCCACCCCGGGGTAGGCCTCGAGCACGTCGTCGCGCATCCCGGCGGAGACCGCGATGACCGCGTCGGCCGACTCCGCCGCCGTCCGCTCCGCCCACAGCGAGAGCTGGTAGCCGCCGCCCAGCTGCTCCGCCTTCCACGGCCGCAGCGGCTCCAGGCTGTGGCTCGTCATCACGTGAGGCACGCCGTACGTCAGCTTCGCCAGGTGCCCCGCCAGGTTCGCGTACCAGGTGTGGCTGTGTACGACGTCGGCGCCTTCCACCCCCGCGGCCATGGCCAGGTCCACGGAGAACGTCTCCATGGCCGCCCGGTGCGGTGCCTCGCCCCGGAGCGCCGGCCACGGCCGGTAGGCGGCGGCCACGAGGTCGTCGTCCCGGGGCCCGCCGAAGGCGTGGACCTCGACATCGAGGCGGCGGTC
>JAWVYT010000543.1:0-2044 GCA_033722595.1 Longimicrobiales bacterium | reverse complement strand
TACTGGTCGGTGCAGTCCGCTTCCTCGGCCTCCGCGGTGCGGGGCGCGAACGGGACCGCCATCACGGCCAGCGTGAGCACTGCGATCAGCTTTCTCATGTCTTCCTCCGTTGGTTGCGAGTGGGCACAAGCCGACCCTTCGTAACCATGGTGGTCTACGATACGGGGCCCCTCCATGGCTGGATGGGACG
Source organism: Longimicrobiales bacterium (assembly GCA_033722595.1). Classification (GTDB taxonomy): domain Bacteria; phylum Gemmatimonadota; class Gemmatimonadetes; order Longimicrobiales; family RSA9; genus JAWVYT01. Next base: position 1,854 of record JAWVYT010000543.1, on the reverse strand, counting down.
GAATCGACAGCGGTCGACGCGGCAGCCCGGGGCGGGAGATCGGCCTCTGGATCCGCCGCACGGGTGCTGCCCGACGCGAAGGTGGCCGGACCCTCGCGGCGGGGCGTCGGGAGTTGCGGCCGGCCGGGGGTCCCGAGCAGCTTGGACGTTGAAGACGACCCACGCACGGGAGGGCACGATGGCAGAGGACGCGAAAGGGCTGGACATTCCGGCGGGTGACGATGTGCCCCGGACCTACCAGCGGTTCACCGAGCGCTTCCCGGCGGTCGGCCGGGCCCACGAGGCGGTGGGAAGGGCCGGGGATGACGGCCCGTTGGATCGGAAGACGGTGGAGCTGATCAAGCTGGGCATCTGCGTGGGTGCCGGGCTGGAGTCCGCGTCGAAGAGCCACGCCCGACGGGCGGTACAGCACGGCGCGTCGCCGGAGGAGGTGGAGCACGCGGTGTCGCTGGCGGTGAACCCCGTGGGCCTGCCCCGGACCGTGATGGCCTGGCAGTGGGTGACCGAGCAGCTGGCGCAGGAGTGATCGGGGGCCGGCCGTGTCGGTGATCGAGACACGGGACCTGACGCACTACTACGGCACTACTGTCGGGGTCGACGGGCTGGACCTGCGGGTCGAGGCCGGCGAGGTCTTCGGGTTCCTGGGGCCGAACGGGGCTGGCAAGACGACGACGATCCGGCTCCTCCTCGACCTGATCCGTCCGACCCGCGGCGAGGCGACCCTCTTCGGCCGGCCCGTGGGCGAGGCCGATGTCCGCGGCCGGATCGGCTATCTGCCCGGCGAGCTGGCGCTGGACGGCCGCCTCACCGGACGCGAGACGCTGGACTTCCTGGCCCGGCTCGGCGGCGGCCCGCCGGCTCGGCGGGCGGACCTCTGCCAGCGACTGGCCCTGTCCGACGCGGACCTCGCCCGCCGCGTGCGCGAGTACTCGCGCGGGATGAAACAGAAGCTCGGGCTGGTGGCGGCCTTCCAGCACGATCCCGAGCTGCTGGTCCTCGATGAACCGACCACGGGGCTGGACCCCCTCATGCGGGAGTCGGTGTTCGAGCTCCTGGCCGAGGCCCGCAGGAGCGGCCGGACGGTCTTCCATTCTTCCCACGTGCTGTCCGAGGTCGACCGTACGTGCGATCGGGTCGCCATGCTCCGGGACGGTCGGCTGGTGGACGTGCTGCGAGTCGACGACATCCGTCGAGCGTCCGGGCGGTCCATGGTGATCGAGTTCCGGGACGCTGCGCCGCTGGCCGCGCTGGAGGAGGTCGCCCGGGTCCGGTCCGTGGACGGCGCACGGGTCACGATCGAGGTGGATGCCGTGCAGCCGGTGATCCAGGTCCTGGCGGCGCACGAGGTCCGGTTCCTCGCCTTCCCGGAGCCCGGCCTCGAGGAGCTCTTCGACACCCTCTACCGGGCGACGTCGTGAGCGCGATACGGGCACTCTACGGCCGGCTCCTGCGTCTCCACGTTCGCCTGCTCCTGGCGGTCGGTGCGGGCGTCCTGGCCTTCGAGGTGTTCATGGTGTGGGTCTCCGCCCAGATGGACACCGGCGCGGGGCTGCAGGCGTTCCTGGAGACGGTACTGCCACCGGAGATGCAGGACGCGCTGTACGAGCAGTTCGGAGTGGGGAGCTTCGAGGGCGCCGTCGCTTTCGGGTTCCAGCACCCGATCTTTCTGGTGGCCGTGGTCTCGTTCGTCATCGCGGCGGCGACCGTACCGGCAGCGGAGCGGGAGACGGGCGTCCTGGACCTGATCCTGGCCCGCCCGGTCCGCCGGACGACGTATCTCCAGGCGCCGCTCCTGCTGGTGATCACGGGCGCCGTGACGCTGCCGCTGGCCATCCTGGTCGGGGCGGTCCTCGG
>JAWVYT010000542.1:0-2044 GCA_033722595.1 Longimicrobiales bacterium | reverse complement strand
GTTCACGTTCAGGCCGCCACCGCCGCCCCAGAAGTTGTTCAGCTGGAACCCGCCGTTCACGTTCCCGCCCAGCGCGATGCGCTCGCCGCCGTAGGTGCTTCCACCCCACCCGTTGATCCCGATGTTCCAGTTCCGGAAGATTTCTCCGGGCTCGTACTGCTGGTAGCCCAGCCAGTATCCGCCCAGCATCATGTCGGCATTGGTCTGGAACCCCAGATCGTTGGCCTCGAATCCGGGCGATGTGGTCATGGTGAACCCGGCAAACCGCCAGTTGCCCTGCAGCTTCATGACCGTCGCCTTCGCCGAGAAGCCGTGCAGCGACGTGCGGGTGGGATCGTAGTCCAGGTGATCCGCGTCCGGGCGCTGGAAATAGTGGACCGGGGACCTCTGGATCTGGTCCAGCGCCTCTGGCGTGCCCACGATCCGGCTCCCCACCAGCGACGCGTTGAACGCCCACCGGTCTCCGGCGAACCGGTGCCGCACGTCCACACCGCCGGTGTAGGCCTCCCGGCGGAGCCAGTCCAGCTCGCCGGAGCCCGGCAGCGACCGGTGCGTGCTGGTCAGGATCCCGCCCACGGCGCTCTTGCCGCCCCGGAAGTCCTTGATGACCCGGGCCACGCCGTAGTTGGTCAGCGGCTCGATGGGGGCCTCACCATGCTCGCCCCCGGCCACGAACTGGCCCGTCTCCTCGGCCGTAACGGCGTCGAGGAACCCGATGGACCACCCGCCCGCCGTCTTGCCCGACAGCTTGGCCGCGGCGACGATCGTGGTGGCGTCCGGCGCGTCGGTGTACTCGCCGCTCAGGTCGCCCTGCGGCGCACGGCCGATGCGCCGGGAGTAGAACAGGCTCTCGTTCCCCAGGTCGCCGTCCCCGAGCCCGAGGCCGAACCGGAAGATGTCCACACCCTCCACGAAGAAGGGGCGCTTCTCCGGGAAGAAGGTCTCGAACGCCGTGAGGTTGACGACGCTGGGGTCGGCCTCCACCTGCCCGAAGTCCGGGTTGATGGTGGCCGTCAGCGTGAGGTCCGACGTGACCCCGGCCTTGATGTCGGCGCCCATTCCGCCGAACGGGTCCACCTCGCGGTGGAACGGGTTCGCCGCGTCACCGGGCTCCGCCGTCGCGCTCGCCAGCGCGTAGGGCATGACCTCGAGCCGCCGGGGCGGGTCCAGGTCACGGAGCCCATCCAGCTGGCCGAACAGGGAGACGACCCGGCCGTCATCGGGCAGGATCGGCGCCCAGAAGGACTCCTCACCCGTCCGGGCGATACTGCGCATGAAGTTCACGCCCCACGGCTGGGCCCGGCCGTCCGACCCGCTGAACCGGAGCTGCGACAGCGGGATCCGGAGCTCCGCGGTCCACCCGTCGGCGTCCCGCTGCGCCGCGCCCTCCCAGACCGCGTCCCAGCTGCGGTCCTCCTCGGTATCGTTGTGCAGCAGCACATCGGCCTGGACGCCCCGGGGGTTGATCCCGAACGCGAACGCCGTCCGCCGGTCGTTGTAGCTGTCGATCCCCACGTAGAACCAGTCGGAGTAGACCTCGCTGTCCCTGCGCCCGAGCTGGGCCACGACCGAGTCGGGGGCCGTGTCGTGGAGCCTCGCCGCCACGTAGATGGCCGCGTCGTCGTAGAGGACCCGGACCTCCGTCCGCTGCGTCGACGCGCTCCCGGGGTTCGGCCGCATCTGCGTGAAGCCGGTGGCCACATCCGCGCGCTCCCAGGCGGCGTCATCCAGCCGGCCGTCGATGGCCGGCGGGGCGTCCACTCGCGCCGCCCGCAGGTGCGGCGGGCCGTCGTTCGTGGCCGTCGAGTCAGCTTGCCGCGGGTTCACCACCCGCGCCCCCTGGGGCTCGGGATTCGCGGCCGCGGCCAGGGCCGGCGTGGAGCAGACCGCCAGCGCGGCGGCCAGGATCAGTGCTCGTGGCTTCGACATCTGCTCTTCCGCTGTTGTCGGAATCCAGGTGGATCGAGGACGCCCTCGATCACGGTGCTGTCTGCTCTACGGCGCCGGGATCGACGGAGTTTCAGCCCGCACCAGGATCGGACAG
>JAWVYT010000541.1:0-2062 GCA_033722595.1 Longimicrobiales bacterium | reverse complement strand
GTGTTCCTGGCGGCGCTGATGCTCCTGATGTTCGGGTTCGCCCTGGGCCCCGACACGGCGTCGCTGCGGGCGGCGGCCGCGGGGATCCTGTGGCTTACGGTACTCTTCAGCGGCAACCTGGCGTTCCACCGGTCCTATCAGGTCGAGCTGGACGGGGGCGCGCTGGAGACGCTGCTCCTCTACCCGGGGGCCCGGAGCTCGATCTTCATCGGCAAGCTGCTGGCGAACCTGGTCTTCGTGCTGCTGGTCGAGGTCGTCCTCGTGCCGCTGGCGATCATCCTCTACGACATCCCGCTGACCGGTACGCTGGGACTCGTGCTGGTGGTCGTGTTCCTGGGGACGTTCGGCTTCGTGACGCTGGGAACGTTCTACGCGTCGATGGCGAGCCGGAGCCGGGCCCGTGAGGTCCTCCTGCCGCTGCTCCTGTTCCCGATGCTGGTGCCGGTGCTGGTGGCGGCGGTGGAAGGGACGTCGGCGCTGCTGGCCGGCGATGCCATGGGTGACAGCGGCCGCTGGATCCAGCTGCTGATCGCATTCGACACCATCTTCCTCGGCGCCTCGATCCTGGCGTTCGGGGCCGTGATCGAGGAGTGAAATGGACGAGATGAAGGCCCTTCGAGAGAACCGGGCCCCGGCGTGGCTCGTGGCCCTGACCGTTGTGGCGCCGATCGCCGTGATCGCCGCCCAGTGGTTCGGCTTCGCGTACTCTCCCACGGCGGAGGACTTCCAGGACTCGCAGAAGATCATGTACGTGCACGTCCCCGCGGCGTGGAACGCCTTCCTGGCCTTCTTCGTGGTCTTCTGGGCGAGTGTGGTCTACCTGATCAAGCGGACGGAGCGGTCGGACCTGCTGGCCGCCTCCGCGGCGGAGATCGGCGCCCTGTTCACGGGGCTGACGCTGGTGCTCGGCTCGATCTGGGGCCGGTGGGCGTGGGGCGTGTGGTGGACGTGGGACGCCCGCCTGACGTCGACGGCCGTGCTGTTCATCATCTTCATCGGCTACCTTTCGCTGCGCTCGTTCACGGAGGACCCGGAACGGCGGGCGACCTGGAGCGCCGGCGTGGGCATCTTCGGCGCGCTGAACGTGCCGATCGTGTACATGTCGGTACGGTGGTGGCGGACCCTGCATCAGACCCAGTCGACGCCGGAGACGCTGACTCCGATCTACAAGTGGGCGCTGCGGGCGAACGCCATCGCGTTCCTGATCGTGCTGATCGTGTTCATCGCCTGGCGGTACCGGGCGGCGCGGATCGAGCGGCGCGCGGAGGCACTTCACGAGGAAGCGGTACTGGAGGGAGGGCAGCTCCATGCCTGATGCGGCGAATGTTTGGAACTATGTGATCGCGGCCTATGCGGTCACCTGGGTCGGGCTCATCGGGTACTCGGTGCGCCTGTGGGTGTTGACTCGGCGGGCGAAGGACACCGCCGCGGAGCTGGGAGGTGAGGGGTGAGCAAGAAGACGATCGGTGCCATCGGTGCCGTGCTGATTCTGGGTGGGTTCGGCTACCTGATCTGGGGCGGGCTCGGGAGCAACCTGGTGTACTTCCTGACGCCGTCCGAGCTGATGGCCCGGGGGAACGCGGCCTACGAGACGCCGGTGCGGCTCGGGGGCAAGGTGGTCCCGGGCTCCATCAGCTGGAACGCCGACGATCTGGACCTGCGGTTCCGGGTCACGGACGGCATGGACACGCTGCTGGTCCAGTCGACGGGCGCCCCGCCGGCCATGTTCAAGGACACCATGGGCGTGGTGGTCGAAGGCAGCTACGGCCGGGATGGCGTGTTCAAGTCGACCAACCTGATGGTCCAGCACTCGAACGAGTACCGGGCCCCGCCGGAGGGACACCGTCCGGTGGACACCTACGAGACGCTGATTCGGGAGGACGGGTAGTCACGTGATCCGAATCCTCGGTTTCAGCGGAACGGCGTTCGCCTTCGGGCTCGCCGTCTATGGCGCCCTCGCGGCGTTCTGGGGGGTGCGCTCGAAGAAGCCGGCGCTGGTGGCCAGCGCCCGGGCGGCGACCTACGCCATCTTCGGGCTCATGCTCGTGGCCAACCTGGGCAT
>JAWVYT010000540.1:0-2065 GCA_033722595.1 Longimicrobiales bacterium | reverse complement strand
TGCCAGAGCTGAGCGACGAGCGCAGCGGACGGCTCCCCGGCTCCTCGCCTCAGCCGGCCGTCAGACGCTCCCGGAACCGGTGCAGGAAGGCCAGCGGCCGGGCCAGCGTCAGGTGCAGCGCCCGGCCCATGGCGTTCCGATGGTCACCCGCGTCCCGATCGACCGGGACCGGGTCGATGATCGTCAGCGGGACGCCGGCCAGCGGGTCCGGCAGGTCCCGGTCGTCCCGCCACACCACCTCCAGCGGCCGCCGGAGCCGCGCGGCGTCCATGGGCGCCGCGTCGGCGAAACCGAGGATCGCCCCGGCCACCAGACTCCTGATCACGCTCCGGTTCCCTGCCATCCGCTCCCGTCCGCCTCGAGGATCTTCGCTCCGGTCAAAGTAACCGCCGCCGCACGGCGGCGTGAACCCCATCGCCCCGGAGACCACCCCCGCGGCCCCGGTCGGCCGCGGGTCGGGCCGCGGCTTGCCGAACAAAACCCGAAGCCCGATATTGGGCGTCCCATGTCGAGCCCAGCCGTCCAGGAGCCGAGAGAGCACCCGCTGCGGGCGTACGTCCAGGCCCATGCGGAGAACCGGCCCGGGGTCTACCGGATGATCGGACCCGGCGACCAGGTGCTGTACGTGGGGAAGTCGATCCGGGTTCGGACCCGGCTTCTCTCGTACTTCCGCGCGGATCCGGGAGCCAAGGCGGCGGAGATCCTGGGCTTCACGGAGCGGCTGGAGTGGGACGAGCACCCCAGCGAGTTCGCGGCGCTCCTGCGGGAGTTCCGTCAGATCCGACGGCTCCGTCCTCCGTTCAACGTGCAGCACAAGAAGGAGCGGGCGGTCTGCTTCATCCGGATCCCGCGGGAGCCGGTGGCCCGTGTGGTGGCCACCACCCGACCCATCGACGATGGCTCCGAGTACTTCGGTCCGCTGCTGGGCGCCGAGCGGGTCCGCTCGGCCGTCCGCGTTCTGGTGGACATCCTGCAGCTCCGATCGTGCCCGTCGACCACGCCCATGCGGCTGGCGGACCAGCGGGACCTGTTCTCCCCGGACCCGACCCCGCTCTGCGCTCGCGCCGAGTTCCGCCGCTGCCTGGCGCCGTGCGCGGCCGGGTGCACCGAGCGCGGGTATGCCCGGCGGCTGGAGGTGGCCCGGTCGTTCCTCCGGGGGGAGACGGACGAGCCGCTGGACCGGCTCCGGCGCCACCTCCGGACCGCGGTACAGCGGTGGCTCTTCGAGTACGCGGCCGTGGTCCAGGAGCGGTTGGAGCTCCTGGAGAGCGTCCGGGCGTCGCTGCTTCGCATGGACCGGGCGCTGTCGCGGCTGAGCGCCGTCTATCGGGTCCCCGGCCACGGGAGCGACGACCGGGTCTACCTCCTGCAGCGGGGTCGGGTCCGTGCGGAGCTCCCGGCCGCCCGGGACCGGCAGGCCCGGCGGGCGCTGCGCCGGGAGGTCGACCGGGTCCTGGGGGTCCCGCCGCCCCCGTACCCCCGGCTCGGCGCGGACGGGATCGCGGAGATGCTGCTGGTCGAGCGGTGGTTCCGTCGCAACCCGGACGAGCGCACGAGGCTCCACACGGTCTGACGGCGCGGGCCCTCCGCTCCCTGCCGGGAGCGTCCCTACGTGAGGTCGATGAGCTCGACCTCGGGCTCCCCGGACAGGTCGAGGATGGCCACCGAGGGGCTGAGCCCGAACCGGGCGGCGCCGGCGCTGCCCGGGTTGATGACGACCGCATCGTCGGTCATCTCCACCAGGGGCCGGTGGGTGTGGCCGTACACGATGATGTCGGCGTCCGGCAGCGCAGCCCGAAGGCCGGCGGGCTTCGGCGATCCCAGCTGGTGCCCGTGGATGACGGCGATGGCGTGCCCGGCGGCCTGGAGGCGGGCCACCTCCTCGACCCGCTGTCGCACGTCGAAGCCGTCGGTATTGCCGAACACGGCCGTGACGGGGGCGATGGCCTCGAGCTCGACCAGCAGGTCGGCCGGGCCGATGTCGCCGGCGTGGAGGATCCGGTCGACGCCTTCGAAGGCGTCGAAGACGGCGTTCCGCAGCCGACCGTGGGTGTCGCTGATGAGC
>JAWVYT010000539.1:0-2067 GCA_033722595.1 Longimicrobiales bacterium | reverse complement strand
CTACGAGCCCGGCCGGTTCAGCTTCAACGTGAAGGGTGGCCGGTGCGAGGCGTGCAGCGGCGACGGGCTGGTCAAGATCGAGATGCACTTCCTGCCGGACGTCTACATCCCGTGCGAGGTCTGTAGGGGCAAGCGGTACAACCGGGAGACCCTGGAGGTGCTGTACAAGGGCAGGAACATCGCCGACGTCCTCGACATGACCGTCGACGAGGCGCTCGAGTTCTTCGACGCCGTCCCACCGATCAAGCGCCGGCTGAAGACCTTGAGCGACGTGGGGCTCGGCTACATCCACCTCGGCCAGTCCGCCACCACGCTCAGCGGCGGTGAGGCGCAGCGGGTCAAGCTCGCGACGGAGCTGGCCAAGAAGGCCACCGGGCAGACGCTCTACCTCCTCGACGAGCCGACCACGGGTCTCCACTTCGAGGACATCCGGATGCTCCTCGACGTGCTGCACCGATTGGTCGAGAAGGGCAACACGGTGGTCGTCATCGAGCACAACATGGACGTCATCAAGACCGCCGACTGGATCGTCGACCTCGGTCCCGAGGGCGGGGCGGCCGGCGGCGAGATCGTGGTCGAGGGCACCCCCGAGGAGGTGGCCGCGAACCCCGTGTCCCACACCGGCCGGTTCCTGGCGGATATCCTGGGGATGGCGCCGGTGGGGTGAGATCTGAGATCTGAGACCTGAGATTTGAGATCTGAGACCTGAGATTTGAGATCTGAGACCTGAGATATGAGACCTGAGAGCTGGGTCCGGCGGTGCGGCCGGCCTTCGGGCGGCCCCCGGTAGATCAGAGCCCGGGTCGCGCCACGACCGCCACCCGCCCGTCGGCCTGAGCGATCCACAGCTCATCGTCCGGAGCGGCCAGCCCCACGGGGTCGACGAGCTCCGGCACCGCGTACGCCGCTGTCACGGTCCCGGTCGCCAGGTCGATGGCCAGCAGTGTGGAGTACGCGGCGCTGATAGCGTAGAGCCGGCCGTCGGCCACGGCCGCGCCGGTGACGACGTACTCCTCCAGTCCCCGCTCCGGCCCCACCGTCTCCAGCCCCGGGCCGAGCTCCGGCACGAGCTCCGACGACAGGACGAGGTCGGCCCGGTCGAATCGCGAGACCACGAGCTGCGGGTGGCGCTCCGACGGGACGCTGACCGTGATCAGCGCGTCGCTGGCCGGGTCGTAGGCCAGGGAGAGCACGTACATGAGTCGCGCCCGGACGGTGGCGAACCGGGACCGCCGGAGCTCTGTGACGGCGCCGCCCGTCTCCAGGAAGTGGCGCCACTCCCGGTCCGGGTCGGCGTCAGGATCGGGCCGGAGCAGCACGTAGCTCTTGTTCGTGGACACCACGGCCAGCGTGTCCGGGCCCAGCAGCGCGGCACCGGCCAGCGGCGAGAGATCGATGCTGTACGCGGGGTCCAGGACCACCCGATGGAGCACCCGTGACAGCGATCGATCGAGCACGAGGACGCCGTGGCCTTCCGTCGTCACCAGCACAGGACCGTCGGCCCGGTCGGCGGTCGCGAAGCTCGTGAGGGCGCCATCCAGCGGCGCGGCGACCCGCTCCCACCGGTCGATGGCCAGCGTCGTCAGGCCGGCCAGCGGGCCGCGGGCGGGCTCGGGATCGCTCCCGGTCACCGCCGGGTCCGGCTCCGGCACCGCCCACGAGCCGCGCCACCCGATGTCGCCCTCCAGCTCGCCGAGCGACCAGACCCAGTGACGGGGGTCCAGCGAGAGCCGCACCGGGTCGCCCTGGCCGAAGAAGGGCGGGGGGCCCGTAGAGATGAAGGCCTGGACGGCGTTGCCCGCCGTGAGCACCACGAGCAGTCCCATGGCGAACCGGCCAGCCCGGCCGGGTGTCGCGTCCCGGCTCGCGCCGAGCGGACCCCGGACCACCAGGAGGAGCACACCCGCGGCGAGGAGCACGACCCAGTGGATCAGCCACGCCCACGTGTATGTGTGGGCGCCCAATACCTCGAGGGCGAAGCCCTGCCCGATGTCCCGGGCCACGTGGAGCGACGCGTGCCGGGTACCCATCCAGATCCCCCAGGTGCCCAGCAGGACGAGCATCCCG
>JAWVYT010000538.1:0-2092 GCA_033722595.1 Longimicrobiales bacterium | reverse complement strand
TCCTCGCGAAGCTCGAGTCCTTCGAGCGCGAGTTCGGAGCGCGGTACGCGCCCGCGGACCTGCTGCGGCGCAAGGCCGAGTCCGGCGAGGGGTTCTACGACTGAGCGCGTCCGTCCCCCGCCCGGTCCGGATCCGATACCGCCGGCCGCCGGACCGGGAGGAGATCTTCCATCAGACCCTCGTCCACGAGGGGCCCGACGGCCTGGTCACCCTGATGCCGGCCGCGGGGGTGACCCGCCCGACGGTCGTGGCCGGCCGGACCGTCCTGGAGCCCGGCTCGCCGGTCGTCTGGTTCACCTTCCCGGGCGCCCGGCACGATATCGGCCGGTTCCACACCGTCGATGGCACGTTCACGGGGTACTACGCGAACATCCTGACGCCCGTCGACCTGGACGCGGATCCTCCGGGGTCGGGGTCCGACCGCACCGCCGAGGACGTCGCGGCGCCGGACGACGGGGGCGTCGGCGACATCTGGCTGACCACCGACCTGTTCCTGGACGTGTTTCTGGACCTGGACGGGGAGGCGCACGTGCTCGACCGCGGGGAGCTTCAGGAGGCGGTCACGGTCGGGTGGGTCGACGGGACCGCGGCCCGGGAGGCCGAGCTGGAGGCCAACCGCCTGGTGGAAGCGGCCCGCGTCGGCGCATGGCCGCCGCCGATCGTGGACGCGTGGCCGCTCGATCGGGTTCGGGACATCGCCGAGCGCTGACGCCGGGGACGGCACTCTCCGCCCCTGGCCGGTGTACCGGGTTCTGACCGGGCACGACACGATCACGAGCCCAGACCGAGGCGGAGCAACCCGATGGAGTCATTGAGCAGAAACGCACCGGCCACTCTCATTGCGGCCCTGGCCCTCGCGGGTACGGCCGTGGGCACGGCGGCCCAGGCCACGGAGCCGGGCGGGGTGGCCCCGACCTCCGTGCTCGAGCGGGCGCTGGAGAGCCGGGCCAAGGGCGCCGACAGCGCCCGTGTCGTGGTCTTCGAGATCGCCGACTTCCAGTGTCCCTACTGCGCCCGGTTCGCCGCCGAGATCGCACCGGCTCTCGACGACGCGTACGTGCGGACCGAACGGATCCAGTGGGTGTTCGTGAACCTGCCGCTCCACAACCACACGCGGGCCTGGCACGCAGCGGAGGCAGCCCTCTGCGCCGGGGTAGCCGGCGGCGACTTCTGGGCGATGCACGACCGGCTCTTCGCCGAGCAGGACACCTGGTCCGGCGCGCCCGATCCGCTGGCCCTGTTCGCCGGCTACGCCGCGGAGCTGGGGGCCGGGGCGGAGGCGTACGAGCGGTGCACCGCGGACGACCAGGTCGCGCCTCTGATCCTGCAGGACCTGGGATCCGCCATCAGCGCCGGGATCACGGGCACGCCCACATTCATCATCATGAAGGACGGGCAGGTGGTCGATCAGATGGTGGGCGTGCAGTCCGTCCAGCAGTGGAGCGAGGTGCTGGACGGCGCGCTGCAGTAGACGCGGCCGCCGCCTACGCCCTCGCCTTCCGCAGCTCCGGTAGCGCGAACCCGAAAGCCAGCGTGGACAGGACCGCCGACACGATGCACCACTGGCACCACGCGTGGATCACGAACTCCTCGAGCGCGCTCAGATAGATGGAGAAGAGGAACGCGATCCCGGTGAAGGCCAGCAGCCCGATGGGGACCCAGCCGGCGTCGGCGAACCGGGGCTGGGTGCCGAGGAACGCCGTAGCGAAGATCGCGACGTAGCCGACCAACCCCCACGCCGCCACGGGGACCCCGAGGAAGTAGGCCCAGGGCGAGTTCTGGACGGTCTCGCACCCGCCGGTCCCGCACACGATGCTGCCCAGGGCGCCGATCTTGTAGAGGAGGAGGTACGTGGCGACGAAGACGCCGACCAGCGCCAGCGCCGCCACGACCATCCGGTTCCCGTGGCTCACTGACCGCCCGCCCCCTGCTCGCTCCCGGCGCCCGCGGCCTCCAGCGCCTCCTCGATGACCCCGGAGAGCTGCATCGGCCGCCAGTCGTTCACCCGTCGGTTGTTCACCAGGATCGTCGGCGTGCTGCTGATCCGCAGCTGATCGCCGAGCCGCCGGTTCGCGGTGACGACATCGGCGTA
>JAWVYT010000537.1:0-2099 GCA_033722595.1 Longimicrobiales bacterium | reverse complement strand
GGCTTCACATCGGGGGCCGGGGTGTTGTCCCGCTGGTAGAGGAGGTCGGTGGTGATCGAGAGCTGTTCGCTGAGCGCCACCCGCAGCTTCGTGACCGACTCCAGCTGGTAGTCGCGGATGCGGTCCCAGGCCGGCTGGAAGAAGATCACCTGCTCGAAGCGGCTGCCGGTCCCGAGCTCCGTGCGGCCCCGCAGTCGGAGACTCCACCGCGCGGTCTGGGTGACGCCCGTGCCGAGGGAGTCGGCGACGTCGAGGTTCTCGTACGAGTAGAGGACCGCGGCGCTCGTGGAGACCTCGTTCCACCCGTCCTGCCAGAACGTCCGCTTCGCGCCGGCACCGCCGTTGAGCCGGGCCTCCAGCTTCTTGATGGGGTCCTGCTCGCCGGTGGCGAAGAAGAAGGGGGACCAGGTGGCCCCGGGCCAGAGGTCCATGGAGGCCTCGCCCCGGAGGTTCTCCACGACCCGGACCCCTTCGCTCTCGCCGTAGCGGAACCGCACGTTCCCGGACGCCTCGTACACGTCCGTTTCGAGGTGGCTGAGGCCGCCCGTCACGGTGAAGACAGTGAGGCTCTCGTTGCCGCCCGAGGCCTGGAGCGTGAGGCCGGCCTCGGCGCTCCAGCTGTTCGTCTCGTCCTCCTCCTGGGCCGCACCGGCGGCGGGGAGCAGGAGGAGGGTGGTCAGGGTCAGCAGAACCGCTGCGATCCTGTGCATGTATGGTGCTCCTCTGCTTTCGTCTGCAATAAAAAGCTGTCGAATCAGCCCACAAGGTAGGAAGGACCCGGGCTCCTACGCGACCCTCCCCACGGGATCGGTCAGGTGGCCGGCCGCGTCGAGCTGTCGGAACGCGACCCGGAACCAGTAGGTGAACCGCTCGGGCGTCCGGTCGAGCTCGGCGCGGAGCTCCGCGAGCGCGATCCACCGCCAGTCCTCCACCTCCGTCGGGTCGGGGCTCGGGACGCCGTCCCAGCGGGCGACGAAGAGGTGGTCGTACTCGTGCTCGACGAGCCCGCCCCCGACCTCGGCGCGGTAGGTCAGCGCTGCCACGCGGTCGACCGGGCAAGTGAAGCCCATCTCCTCGCGGAGCCGGTGGCGTGCCGCCGCGTCGGTCGGCTCCCCCGGCCGCGGATGGCTGCAGCACGCGTTCGACCAGAGGCCGCCCGAATGGTACTTGTCCCGGGCCCGTCGCTGAAGGAGCATCTCGCCCCGCCGGTTCTGTACGAAGACCGAGAAGGCCCGGTGCAGCGCCCCGGTGCGGTGGGCCTCCAGCTTGTCCGCCGTCCCTACGGCGGTGTCGTGGTCGTCGACCAGGATCACGCGCTCGCTCCGGTCGCTCATGCGACCTCCCTGTGCGTGAGCGCACGGCGCTTCCACGCCACCGTGCCGCGCCGGTGCCGGTGCCACGACTCCACCGCCAGCGCGGCCACGGCCAGGACCCCGGCCGGGTGGAGTATCACGGTGGAGAGATCGTCCGCCACGAGGCGGGCGGCCGCGAGTCGGATGGTGACCAGCTCCAGTATCGGCACGAGCGCCAGCGGTCCGGCGGTCGGCGCGGTCAGCACGGCGACGAGCGGGCCGAGGCCCGCCACCAGGAGCACGGCCAGCGCGGGACCCAGCGTCCACGGCCTGCCCCCGGCCAGGAGGTACAGGTTCTTGACGAACCCCTCGCGGGTGCTGGCCCGGTCCCGGTACATCCGGATCCGGAGGTCCCGGGGCGCCAGGTACGCGGCCAGTCGGAGCCCGTGGCGCTTCGCCAGCCGGGCGAGACGCACATCCTCGAGCACGTCGGAGCGGACCCGGGCGTGCCCCCCCAGGGAGTGATACGCCGCCCGCCGCCACGCGAACCACTGCCCGTTGCCCATGGCGATCGATACGGCGCGGGTCCGGTGGACCAGGGGCAGCGGGAGCAGCGCCAGCACGGGGACGGTGGCGACCAGCGGGATCACCGCCCGCTCGAACCGACCGCCCGGCTCGTGGCGGGGGATGGCCGTCAGCGCGTCGGCCCGGGATTCGGCCATGGCCCTCACGGTGCGGGACACGGCCCGGGGCGATGGTCGCACATCGGCGTCACAGAAGATCACGACATCGCCCCGGGCTTGGAGC
>JAWVYT010000536.1:0-2105 GCA_033722595.1 Longimicrobiales bacterium | reverse complement strand
GTGGGCGCCGTGGACTTCATGACGCTGGTGGACGCCCAGATGACCGCGAACCGGTACGAGACCGAGTACTACGCGCTGCTGGCCGACTACGGCCGCGCCGTGGCGGAGCTGGAGATGACCGTGGGGCGGGAGCTGCCCGTCGCCACCGAACTGATGGCGGAGGCCCGATGAGCACGAAGAAGCAGGTCCTGTACTCGATCCTGATCCTTGTCCTCGCCGGTGCAGGCCTCGGGTTCTACACCGCGTGGGCGTCGCCGGCCGATCCGACCGGCGGGATGGAAGGTCACAATCACGCGGCCTTGGGCGGCGGCGAGGGCGATGCGCTGAACCCGGTCCGGCTGACGGAGCGGGAGGCCGGCGCCATCGGCGTCACCTTCGCCACGGTGGAGCGGAAGGCGCTGGACCGTCGGGTCCGGACCGTGGGCAACGTGGAGTACGACGAGACGCGTCTGACCACGCTGAACCCGAAGATCGAGGGTTGGGTGGAGCGGCTGTACGTCGACTTCACGGGCGCACCCGTCCGTCGGGGCCAGCCGATCATGGAGGTCTACAGCCCGAAGCTGGTCACGGCGCAGGAGGAGCTGATCCTCGCCCGCCGGCTGGCCGATGAGGCGAGGGGCGAGCGGGCGCAGCGAAGCGCGACCGACCTGCTGGAGTCGGCCCGGCGCCGGCTCTCCTACTGGGACATCCCGGACGCCGAGATCCGGCGGATCGAGGAGGCCAGCGCGCCGAGCAAGACGCTGACGCTGCGGGCGCCGGCCAGCGGGATCGTGGTGGAGAAGCGGGTGGTCGAGGGCGACCGGATCATGCCGGGGATGGAGGTCTTCCGGATCGCGGACCTGTCCACGGTGTGGGTGGAGGGCGAGGTGTTCGAGAAGGACCTCTCGCTGGCCACCGAGGGCCAGGCGGTGGAGGTCACCTTCCAGGCCTATCCCGGTGAGGTCTTCCACGGGACGATCACCTACGTCTACCCGACGGTGAGCGTCGAGTCCCGGACGGGTCGGGTCCGCGTGGCGCTCGAGAACCCCGGGCTGCGGCTGCGGCCGGGGATGTACGCGAACATCGACCTCGAGGTCCAGGGCCACCACGAGGGGCTCGTGGTCCCGCGTACGGCGGTGCTCTACACCGGTGAGCGGGCCGTGGTCTTCGTCCGTCACGCGGGCGGCCGCCTGGTGCCGCACGAGGTCACGACGGGGCTCGCAGCCGGGCCGGAGATCGAGGTTCTGGCCGGGCTGGAGGCGGGGCAGCAGGTCGTGAGCTCGGCCAGCTTCCTGATCGACGCCGAGTCCAACCTCGGCGCCTCCATGGCAGGCATGGAAGCGGGCGACGACGCCGTCGACCACTCCGGGCACGACATGGACACGGACACGGGCGCGGAGCCCATGGACGGGATGGATCACTCCGGGCACGACATGGAGGACCCCGCCGCGGATGGCAATGCCGACGCGACGGATCACTCGGGTCACGAGTAAGGGAGCCGCAGCGCGATGTTGAAGGGAACGATCGAGTGGTCGGTCGAGAACAAGTTCATCGTCGCGATCTTCACCGCCTTCCTCGTGGTGGGCGGGATCGTGGCGATGCGGAGCATGCCGCTGGAGGCGCTCCCGGACCTGAGTGACGTCCAGGTCATCGTCCGGACGGACTACGCCGGGCAGGCGCCCCAGATCATCGAGGACCAGGTCACGTACCCGGTCGCGTCGGAGATGCTGAAGGTGCCCGGCGCGGAGACGGTCCGGGGCTACAGCTTCTTCGGCACGTCGTTCGTCTACGTGATCTTCGACGACGACACGGACCTCTACTGGGCCCGGAGCCGGGTGCTGGAGTACCTGTCGGCGATCCGGGGCAAGCTGCCGCAGGGCGCCGAGAGCCAGCTGGGGCCCGACGCCACAGGGCTGGGCTGGGTCTACCAGTACGTCGTCGAGGACGAGAGCGGGACCCGGTCGCTGGCGGACCTCCGCAGCTACCAGGACTGGTACCTCCGCTACCAGCTGACGTCGGTCCCCGGCGTCAGCGAGGTCGCGAGCGTGGGCGGGTTCGAGAAGACGTACCAGATCACCGTGGACCCGGTGAAGCTGCGCGGCTTCGGGATCCCCGTGACGCGGGTC
>JAWVYT010000535.1:0-2105 GCA_033722595.1 Longimicrobiales bacterium | reverse complement strand
GGCCAGCACCCGAACGGCGTCGACCCCCGGCTTCTCCTCGGTGTCGAGCTCGAAGGGGCTGAACTGGGCCCAGACGTCGGCCACCGGGAAGATCCCGGAGACGCCCCAGGTGATGGCCTGTCGACCGACGGTGATGTCGGCCATATCGGTGTAGACGCTGAGGCTCAGGCGGTCGATATCGTGCCACACCCGGAGGCCGGGCTCCTCCAGGATCACCGACTCCAGGTCCACCAGCCGGGGCGGGACCCGGGACACCCCGAAGCCGACGACCCGTCCGTCCGCCTCACCGCTGCTCACGCGGAGCTGGAGCCGGTTGTGGAGGTCCACCCGCCAGCGCGCCCCGGCGGTGGCTCCCTGCCCGCCCTCCAGCTGCCACTTCAGCCGCACGACCTGGCCGTGCAGCCCGCTCCGACGCTCGGTGCGGCCCACGAACGGGTTGGCGGGGACGTCATAGCCGAGGTCGTGGACGCCGGTGAGCGTGCGGACGTACCCGCCCAGGGTCAGCGCGGGGGCCGCGCCGTCGCCCGCGGAGGCCTGTCCCGTGACGGGGGCGGCCAGGAGGGCGATCCCGATCCCGGCCCCCACCAGCCGGGGCCCGATCCGCATCGTGCTAGTCCCGCTCCTCCACCGTCGCCACCCGGCCGTCGAGGAGCCGGACCACCCGCCGGGCGCGGTCGATGACGGTCTGGTCGTGGGTGGAGAAGACGAACGTGGTCTCGAGCTCCCGGTTCAGCTCCAGCATGAGGTCGAGGAGCGATCCGGAGGTCTCGCTGTCGAGGTTGGCCGTGGGCTCGTCGGCGAGGACGAGCCGGGGCCGGGTGGCCAGCGCCCGCACCACCGCCACCCGCTGCTGCTGGCCGCCGCTCAGCTCGTGGGGCTTGCGGTCCATCATGTCGCCGAGGCCGACCCGCTCGAGCAGCGGCTCGACCCGCTCCCGCCGATCGTCGGGGTCGGCGCCGCGGAGCAGGAGCGTGAACTCGGCGTTCTCGTACGCCGTCAGCACCGGCACGAGGTTGTACGCCTGGAAGATGAAGCCCACGGTATCGAGCCGGAAATTCGCGGCGTCGCCCTTGTCGAGTCGGGACACGTCGCGGCCGGCCACCTCGATGGTCCCTCCGCTGGGGCCGTCGAGCGCCCCGACGATGTTGAGCAGGGTGGTCTTCCCGGAGCCCGACGGTCCGGCGAGGGCGGTGAACTCGCCCTCCTGCACGTCGAGATCGATCCCCCGCAGCGCCGGGACCTCGAGATCGCCCTGGTGGTACGTCTTGGTCAGCTCCCGCGCCCGGATCAGGGCCCCGTTCTCGATGACGCCGGGGGCGGCCGTGGCGGTGCTCGTCTGGTTCGTCATGGAAGGCCCTCTCTATTCGTAGAACCGCATGGCCTCCGCCGGCGCCAGCCGGGAGGCCCGCCATGCCGGGTAGAGTGCCGACGCGATGGTGGCGACGGCCACGAAGACGGAGGCCACGCCCCATTTCAGCGGGTTGATGGTGCTGTGCATGACCAGGTCGGACATGTCGATCCCCGACATCTCGATCTCGTCGATACCGTAGGCCGCCACGGGGATGCCCCAGTGGTCGGCGGCGAGATGCCCGGCCAGGCCGAGGAGCAGCCCGACGCCCATGGCCAGCGCCGTCAGGAGGACCGTCTCGGTGAGGAGCAGCCGTCCGATCCGCCGGTCGGGGAGCCCGAGGGCGTTGAGCAGGCCGAACTCCCGGACCCGCTCCATTACGGCCATCAGGAAGGTGTTGGTGATGGAGAAGAGCACGACGGCGAAGATCACCACGTAATAGATGTAGGCGAAGGCGTCGTCGAGCTCGATGAGCCCCACCATCTCGGGCACGGCTTCCCGCCAGGTCAGCACCTCGAGCCCGTCGCCACGGGACGCCACCGCCGCGCGGACCCGGGCGGCGACGGAGTCCGTGGCCGCGTCCCCGGTCAGCACGCCGACCTGCGTGAGCATGGTGCCATCGCCCAGGGCCCGTCGGGCCGCCCGCACCGTGGTCAGCCCGAAGCTCTCGTCCATCTCCCGGATCCCCGACTCCAGCACGCCGGTCAGGTGGAAGAGGGCCCGGGTCATCTCGCCCTCCGGGTCGCTGGCCGTCAGC
>JAWVYT010000534.1:0-2113 GCA_033722595.1 Longimicrobiales bacterium | reverse complement strand
TCGCCTCGATCCGGTCCGCACCCGCTTCCCTGGCCGCCCTCAGCGCCACGTCCAGCATCCCCTGTGTAGCCGGAAGCTCATGCATGGGTGAAATATCGGGTGCGCGATTTCGCGCGGCCATAAGGCAACCGCCCCCACTTCACGTGCGGGAATATCAAGAGCGGCGTGTGGTGACATCCCCCACGTGGGCCGCGGCCCACGATGTCGGGGGATCGCCTACGTCGGGATCCCTCTCGCCGGGGTCCCCTTCGCTGGGGTCCCCTTCGCCGGGGTCACCTGCGCCGGGGTCACCTTCGCCGGGATCACCCCGGACGGGACGCGCCGGTTCAGGCAGGGACGCGCCGGGGCCGC
Organism: Longimicrobiales bacterium; assembly: GCA_033722595.1. Taxonomy (GTDB): domain Bacteria; phylum Gemmatimonadota; class Gemmatimonadetes; order Longimicrobiales; family RSA9; genus JAWVYT01. Next base: position 1,762 of record JAWVYT010000534.1, on the reverse strand, counting down.
TCCCACCAGATATCCGGGTCGCGAGGCACGGCCCTGCGCCGGGCCGGGTGGCCCAGGCGATCCAGCTCTTCGGCCACGCGGGCCAGGGTCGCGGGCACGGCCTCGTGCAGCGCGCGGGTCATGCCGACCCCCGTCTCCACTCTCTCGGGCACCACGCCGACGAGGAGCACCTCGGTCGGCCCCTCCCCTTCCAGGTCGAGCATGAGGAGCGTCTCCTTCACCCCCGGCTGGTGGGGATTCGTGCGGGAGGGTGTGGGCCGGGCCAGCAGCTCCTCCTTCGTGTACGTCCGGAGCGTGCCGGGCGGCCCGTCCGCGCGGACCGTGTCGACCACTACGAGCGCGTCCAGCCCATCGAGGTGTGGGGCGAGGTCGAGCCCGGGCGTGCCCAGGTCGAGGACCTGGACCTCTTCGTCGGTGTCGTACAGCGCGTCGAACTGACGCACGACGTACGGCCCGAAGGCGTCATCGCCGACGAGGATATTGCCGAGCCCGACCACCGCCACCCGGGTCATACGGCGCAGAAGTCCACGGCCATCACGTTGGACAGCTCGCGGCCCTCGGGATCCATGGTATGGATCGCGCAGGCGAGGCATGGGTCGAACGAGTGGATCGTCCGCAGCACCTCGAGCGGCCGCTCCGTGTCCGCCACGGGATTGCCCATCAATGCCGCCTCGTAGGGCCCCATCTGGTCCCGCTCGTCCCTGGGCCCCGCGTTCCAGGTCGACGGCACCACGGCCTGGTAGTTCTTGATCGCGCCGTCCTCGATGACGACCCAGTGGGACAGGGCCCCGCGGGGCGCCTCGTGGAACCCGAAGCCCCGGATCTCGCCCCGGGGGAACACCGGCTCGTTGTAGATCTCGAGGTCGCCGGATCCGATGTTGTTGGCCAGCAGCTCCCAGTGCTTCTCGGCCACGTCGGCGATCACCGCCGCCCGGATCCCCCGGGCCAGGTGCCGGCCGAGGGTCGAGTGCATGACATCGAGCCCCAGCTGCGTCCCGGCGATGGACGACGCCGTGCTCAGCGCGTGGTTCGCCCAGCTCTCGATCCCCTCGTGGCCGGCGGCCAGGCCGACCAGCACCTGGGCCAGCGGCCCCACCTGCATCGGCGCGCCGTCCCACCGCGGCGCCTTTACCCACGAGTACTTCCCGTCATCCTGGAAGTCCGTGTAGTTCGGGACCGTCTCGCCGTCGTAGGGGTGGAGCGAGGCATCCCCCTCGTACCATGCGTGGGCGACGGACTCGGTTACGTTCTCCTCGAAGTAGCTGTCGTCGAACGTCGAGATCGGTCGGTACGTCTCGAGGTTCCCGCCCATGATCGTCCCGCCCGGCAGGTCGAACTCCGTGCCGGTCGTGTCCGTCGGCAGGTCCGGGACCGCCATGTAGTTGGTCACGCCCGAGCCGTACCCGAGCCACTCCGGGTACATCGCGCCCACGGCGATCAGGTCCGGCAGGTAGACCTGCTGGACGAACGTCTTCACCTCGGCGAGCAGCTCCTTGATCCAGTACAGCTTCTCCATGTTGAGAGCCGTCTGGTTGTCCAGGTTGATGTGGTTGGCCACACCCCCGACCGCCAGGTTCTGGATGTTCGGCGTCTTGCTGCCCAGCAGCGTGACCACCTGGTTCGCCTTCCGCTGGTACTCCAGCGCCTGCAGGTAGTGGCTCACGGCCAGGAGGTTGACTTCGGGGCTCAGGTGCATTGCGCTGTGGCCCCAGTACCCGTTGGCGAAGATGCCGAGCTGCCCGCTGTCCACCAGACCCTTCAC
>JAWVYT010000533.1:0-2114 GCA_033722595.1 Longimicrobiales bacterium | reverse complement strand
TCCAGCTCGTACCCGGTCTCCGAAGCGACCCTCTCCTGGATCAACGCGATCAGTTCACGCACTTCCCGCGCGGTCGCCCCGCCCAGGTTGACCAGGATATTCGCGTGTCGGTGGAAGACCTGCACACGGCCGTGGACATGGCCCTTGAGCCCGCAGTCGTCGATGATCCGCCCGGCGCCGATCCCCTCGATCTTCTTGAAGATCGACCCGGCCGACGGGTACAGCCACAGGTCCGGGTGCCGGTCGTTCCTCCAGGCCAGATTCTCGCGGACCACCGCCCGCAGCTCGTCCTCCGGGGCGCTGGTCAGCCGGAACCTTACCCGCAGGACGGTGTCCGGACGCGCGTGGAGGATGCTGTAGTCGTAGCCGAAGTCCAGGTAGTCCACGCCCACCGTCCGCCGCTCGCCCTCCGCGGTCAGCAGATCGCACGACTCCACGACCTCCTCCAGGAACACCGTGCGCTCCCGGTCCGGGCTCAGGAAATGGAGATTCTGCCAGATCGCGCCACCGACCGTGCTCGGGATGCCCACGTAGTGGTGCAGCCCGCCGAGCCGTCGGTCGATGCAGGCGTGGATCAGGTCGGGGTAGACCATGACCCCGCTCTCCGCCTCCACCCGGCCGTCCTCCCGGAAGTCCACACCCCGCGCCTCGTTGCGGATCACGAGCCCGCGGATCCCGCCGTCACCGATCAGGATGTTCGCGCCGGCCCCGAGCACGAAGTAGGGGACGCCGAGGGCCCGGGCGGCGGTCACTGCCTTCGCCAGCTCATCGGGCGTCCCGGCCCGGTACAGCAGATCGGCCGGTCCGCCGATCCGGAAGGTCGTGTACGGCGCCAGCGGCACATCGCGCTCGAGGCGGCCCGCGCCGAGGCGAGCCTCCAGTTTCGGGATGGGAAGGTCCACGCCAGGCGCCCTCTCCTACTCCGGCTCGCCCACCAGCGCGCGTCCGACTGCGGCGAAGAAACCGTCGTGGCCCACGATCCCCCGGAACACGAGGGCCGAGCCACCCAGGGCGAACAGCGCACCCGTACCCAGGTCACGCCGCCGCAGGCTCGACAGGATCAGCATCCCCCCGAAGATGACCGACAGCCAGCGCTCGGATTCGTCCAGTCCGTTCTGGTTCGCCATAGCTCCCTATCGCTCCCGCGCAGTCCCAGATGATCCTACCACGGTCCGAGCGGGCCCGGCAACCGGCCGGGATACGTCGTTGCCCCCGCCCCCCGCCCGTCGCATCTTCGAGGGCGATGCCTTCCGCACCGGCCGATTGCACCCATGGTACTTCCAGGGCAAGAACCTCCAGGAGTCCCCCAATGACCCGGCCACGGCCGTTTCCGATTCCGCTCTGCATGGCCCTTCTCGTCCTCGCAGCCTGTGCGTCCACCCCGGACGGAGCCGCTGATGCCGAGACGGCCATGAGCTGCGACGAGCTCAGTGTCGCCGCCCCCGACGCTGCGAACCTCAGCTCGGTCACGCTCCGCAGCGATGTCCAGAACTGGCGGGATGTGATCGCTCGCCAGGAGTCGGGGGACAGCCGGACGGCACGGTGGTCCACAGGCGCCGTGCTGGCCATAGAAGTACGCCCGGACGGGTCCGTGGCGAGAGCGTGTGTGGCCAGGGGCTCCGACCTCCTGAGCCTGGACCGAAGCTGGCTCGAAGCCATCACGATCGCCCGGTTCCGGCAGGCCGTCGTCCGGGAGAAAGGCAGCTGGCTGCGATACGAGGGACGCTGACGCGGAGGTCAGACCCACCCTCCGTGCAGAGCGGCCCCGGCATTGGAGACGCCGGAGCCGCATCCGTTCGGACGGTCCAGCGGGGATGATGCGAGCCGACGACGCCGTTTGCGGCATCGCCGGGGTTGCTGCGGGGCGGAAGTCGGGCCCTCGGTTCCCGCTTGCTGGGCAAGCGCCACGAAGCCAGGTTTGAGTGGCCCGGAAGCTAGACACCCCCCGGATCTCATCGATGACGAAGAGCAGATTGGCGCGCGCCTGGAACGAGTTGCGTCGTCGGAAGGTGGTTCAGGTCGCGGCCGCGTACGCGGTCATTGCCTGGCTTCTCGTCGAGGTCGCGTCCGTCGTCGCGCCGGAACTCCTGCTCCCGGACTGGTTCGTGCGCGTC
>JAWVYT010000532.1:0-2116 GCA_033722595.1 Longimicrobiales bacterium | reverse complement strand
GCCACGATCAGGAACAGGTGATTCACCGGCTGGTCGTCGATGGCGTTGAAGTCGATCCAATCCTTCTTGCGGCCGAACGAGATCCGGAGCCGGTTCACCACCAGAGACCGGCAGTGGGTGATGGCGATCCCCCGGCCGATCCCCGTGGAGCCGAGGTTCTCCCGCCGCTTCAGCATCTTGAAGAGGATCCCCTCGCTCTTCTCATCCAGCTCGAGCAGCGCGATCAGCTCCTTCAGGATCTCGTCCTTCGTCTCGCCCTCGAGGTCGAGGTCGACCACGTCCTTATCGAAAAACTCTCGCAATATCATCGGGTGTGCCTCCTGATTCGATACTCGAACCCGGTATAATACCGACGTGCCGAAACAGTGTCAAAGAGGGGAGTTACGCCGATTGAACCCGCCCCATAGCCCCGTTAGATTCGTGCCATGAGCACCATCATCGAGCAGATCTTCCGGGACCGTGTGCCCCTGTACCTGGCCCCACAGGCGGGCGTGAGCGAATCGCCATTTCGTCGCCTGTGTCGCCGCTACGGCGCCGATGTGGTAGTGAGCGAGTTCGTCAGCGCCGAGGGGATCCGCCGGGGCAGCGAGCGAACGCACCAGTACCTGCGCTTCGCGGAGGAAGAGCGGCCGATCGGCGTCCAGATCTTCGGCTCCGACCCGGGGGCCATGGCCGAGGCGGCGGTGCTCGTCGAGGAGGTCTACGGCCCGGACTTCGTGGACATCAACTTCGGCTGCCCCGTGAAGAAGGTCGTGAAGCGGAACGGCGGCTCCGGCTGTCTCCGGGACCTGGACCTCGTGGAGGCCATCATCCGGGCCGTCGCCGACGCGATCGCCCTGCCGACCACGGTGAAGATCCGGAGCGGGTGGAGCGAGGAGCTGCGCGATCCGGTGGGGATCGGGCTCCGCTGCGAGCAGGCGGGCGCGCGCGTCCTCACGCTGCACCCGCGTACGCGGACGGAGATGTACAGCGGGGAGGCGGACTGGTCGGAGATCCGGGCGGTGGTCGACGCACTGGAGATCCCCGTGGTGGGGAACGGCGATGTCCGGACCGGCGAGGACGCCCGGCGGATGCGGGAGGAGACGGGGTGCGCCGGGATCATGATCGCCCGTGGGTCGCACGGCAGCCCGTGGATCTTCCGGCAGGCGCGCGCGGCGCTGGACGGCGAGCCGGTCCCGGCCGAGCCCGACGTGGCCGACCGGTTCGCCATCGCCATTGCGCACGCCGAGAACTCCATCGCGTTCGGCGGCGACGAGGAGCGGGCGATCCTGGAGTTCCGGAAGCACCTCGGCTGGTACACCAAGGGGCTCCCGGACGGACGGGCGCTCCGACAGGAGCTCTTCCAGGTCACGACACTGGCAGAGATGAAGGAGCGGCTGGAGGGCTACCTGGAGCAGTCCGAGGCCGGGCTGGTGCCGGCGTGAGGGATCGGGTCCTCGAGCTCCTGGCCCGCGTGGCGGCCGGCGAGGCGACGCCGGAAGACGCGCTGAACCGGCTGGCATGGCTGCCGGTCGAGTCCGTCGCGGCGCCCTCCGACAACGGGGACCCGGCGTTCGCCCGGCTCGACCACCACCGTGCGCTCCGTCAGGGGCACCCCGAGGTCGTGTTCGGTCCCGGGAAGACCCCGGAGCAGCTGCTGGAGATCGGGCGCCGGTTCGCCGACCGGGGCGACGGGTTCCTGGTAACCCGGCTCACGGAGGCCGGCGGCCGGGCCCTCGCCGAGGCGTTCCCGGACGGGGCCCTGAACGCCGTGGCCCGGACGTTCCACCTCCCGGCCGACAGCGCCTCGCCGGCGGTCCGGGGTCCCGTTCTCGTCGTGACCGGCGGGACCGGCGACATCCCCGTGGCCGAGGAGGCGGCCGTGACCGCCACGGCGTTCGGGAACCCCACCGAACGGCTCTACGACGTCGGCGTCGCCGGGATCCACCGGGTGCTCGGAGAGGCGGAGACGCTGGGCCGGGCCGCCGTCGTCATCGTGGTGGCGGGGATGGAGGGGGCGCTGCCGTCCGTGGTCGGAGGCCTGGTGGGCACGCCGGTCATCGCGGTGCCCACCAGCGTGGGCTACGGCGCGGCGTTCGGCGGTCTCGCGCCTCTTCTCGGGATGCTCAACAGCTGC
>JAWVYT010000531.1:0-2120 GCA_033722595.1 Longimicrobiales bacterium | reverse complement strand
GATCCTCCCCAGCTGGTCTCCCGACGGCCGCTGGATCGCCTATACGTCCCGGACCCAGGAGAGCCGATCGTCGATCTGGTTGGTCCCGGCGGACGGCGGAGACCCCCGGCAGCTGACCGACCTGAGGGGCAACGACTGGGGCGGGACGTGGTCGGCCGATGGTCGCCTGCTCTACTTCTCCAGCGACCGCGGTGGCAGCATGAACCTCTGGCGGATACCCATGGATCCGGATCGGGGGACGGCCCGGGCCGGGCCACAGCCGATCCCGACGCCCTCGCCCTTCGCCGCGCATCCCAGCGTGTCCCGCGACGGGAGCCGCGTCCTCTACACCTCCGCCATCACCACACAGAACATCGAGAGGGCGGCGCTGGACCCGGACGTCGACACGCTGCTGGAGCCGTTCCGGCTGACTACGGGGTCCCGTCAGTGGTCGTCGCCGGACCCCACGACCGACGGGTCACGGATCGCCTTCTACTCCCGGGACCTGCCCGAGGGCGACCTCTACGTGGTTCGCGGCGACGGCACCGGGCTCCGGCAGCTCACCGGCGACTCGGCCATCGATCGCGTCCCGCGCTGGTCACCCGACGGGTCCCGGGTCGCCTACTTCTCGAATCGCAGCGGGCCGCTACAGACCTGGATCGTCGAGGCCGACGGCAGCGACAACCGCCAGATCACGCAGAGCGACGTCGTGAGCACTCCAGGCGCTTGGTCGCCCGACGGCAGGAGGGTGGTCATCAACACGCCGCCCGAGGCGGGCCATATCCTGGACCTGACGGAGCCTCCCGGCGAACGAGCCCGCCAGCCCCTCGTCTACGATTCGGCCTGGGGCCCCTTCGTGGCCAACGACTGGTCCCCCGACGGGACCCGGCTGGCGGGGATGCACGGGTTCGCCGACCAGGGTGTCGGCTACTACGAGCTGGCCACGGGCGAGCACGTCGCGCTGACGGACTTCGGCCAGTGGCCCGTCTGGATGCCCGACGGCCGCACGATCCTCTTCGTCGCCGGGGGGAAGGCGTTCTACACCGTGGATGCCGAAACGGGCGATATCGACACCGTGCACACCGCGGTCCGGGACGTCCTGGGCCCGCCACGGATCACGGCCGACGGCCGGCACCTCTTCTACTCCCGGCGTGTCACCGAAGGCGACATCTGGATGGTCACCCTCGGCGGGGGATCCGACTGACCGGGCGGCCGGCGCGGTTCGCCGGCGTGGAGGCGGGGGTGCCCCGGCCGCCGGCGTGGCGCCCAGGCCCCTGAGGTCGCCCCTGGCGTGAGAAGACTCGCCTGGATGCCGCGATCGCCGCGGGACCCATCGCAGCCAGCGCAGGCAGTGGTGACCATTTCTCGCCCGAACACCGGGGCGAATGCTCCGCCGGACCGGCCCCAGCCCGCCGATCGGAAGGTTGACCCCACAGGGAAGGGCAAACGCTCCAATGAACGAGTCGTTCCATCCCTCAACGGAGGATTCACCGCACCAGAGGGGGCAAACCCTCCACCGGACGGATCGCCCCGCCAGCCGACGGAGGGTTCACCCCTCGAACACCGAACGTCGATCCTCGCCCTTGATCCTCGCCCTTGAAATCGAAATCGAAATCGAAATCGAAGCGCCCCTACCGGCCCACGCCCAGCACTTCCAGGATCATGTGTGGGACGTCCCACAGGTGCTCCAGTCGTCCCGCCACCGCCGCGTGCCCGGGTCCGGCGACCAGCCCCAGCGCAGGGTTGAGCGTGTGCTCCCGGGTGGTGTCCTCGATGTTGCCGTGGTCGCTGGCGACGACGAGGAGCGTGTCGGCCGGCAGCCCGTCCAGTACTCCGGCAAGGCAGCGGTCGAGTCGCTCCAGCGCCTCGACGGCCTCGGCCCACGTGCCCCGGTGGCCCACGTAGTCGGGGGTGTAGTAGGCGAAGAGGGTCAGGTCGTGGCCGGCGCTGATGGCGGCCAGGTTCCGGCCGGCCTCCTCGGGCGTGATCCGAGGGAGCGTTGCCCGGTGCAGTCGCTCGATCCAGCCGTCGTTGGTGATCTCCGAGGCCAGCGCATCGCCGCGGGCCAACGCGTCGGTGTGTCGGCTCAGGAGACCGGCGCCGAGGGCGGCCAGCGGCGGGCCGGATCGGAGGGGCCCGAG
>JAWVYT010000530.1:0-2120 GCA_033722595.1 Longimicrobiales bacterium | reverse complement strand
GCCCGGCGGTGCTACCGATGTTGATGACGTGCCCGCGATCCGCCTCGATCATGGCCGGGAGCAGCATCCGGGTCACGTTCAGCAGCCCCTTCACGTTCGTGTCGAGCATCCGGTCCCAGTCCTCGAAGCTGCCTTCCTGGATCCGGTCGAACCCCGCGGCGAGGCCCGCGTTGTTGACCAGGATGTGGGGCGGCCCCGCGTCGTCGAGCAGGCCGTCCACCGCCGTTCGGACCTCGTCGCGGTCCCGGACATCGACCGCGGCGATGTACGTCTCCACCCCGTGCTCGCGCCCCAGCTCGTCCGCCAGCCGCTCCAGCCGGTCCACGCGACGGGCCCAAAGCGCGACGTCCGCCCCCTCGGCCGCCAGCCGCCGGGCGCACGCCTCGCCGATCCCCGCGCTCGCACCGGTGATCAGCGCGAGCTTGCCTTCGATTCTGTTCATGGTGGGAAGGTCCGGGGGCGCGCGGACCCTGTCAACTTCGGGGCGTGCGGCGGGCTGCCCTGCCGATCCGGGGTCGGGCTACCGGTACCGCTCGTCCAGGACCCGGCGGTGGTGGAGCTCGTGGCCGGCGATGATCCACGCGATGGCCCGGGGCGTGAACGTGACGCCGTCGGCGGTGCCCTTCCGGAGGAGAGCGTCGTCGGTGAGGCCGCGGAAGAGGGCGACGGTGCCCTCCCGGAGCGCCGTGAGCTCGGCCTTCACGTCGTCGAGGCTGCGGTGGGCCAGGTCGCCGGGGACGATCCAGTCGTCCTGCTCGAAGCCGGGCATGGGCGTCGGGTCGCCCCTTCCGATCCGGAGGGCCCGGTAGCCGAAGACCCGCTCGGCGTCGGCCAGGTGGACCAGGACCTCCTTCACGCTCCACTTGCCGTGGTCGTACCGGTAGTCGGGTCCGACGCCGAGGCCATCGACCCGGTCGAACGTGGCCTGGAGCTGGCGGGCCAGGGTCGGGAGAAGCCTGCCGTCGGGGACGTACTCGATGTAGCGCCGGTAGTAGTCCGTCACCTCGTCGGGGCCCGGCCGGCCGTCCAGCACGCCGCTGGCGGTCATCAGAACGCGCAGTGCTCGAGAGGCAGCGCCCGGTCGGGGTCCTTGGCTCGGGCCTGGACCCGGGCCATGACCTCGTCGCGCATGGCCAGGAACCGGCGGATCAGGGCGCTGTCGATCCCGTCCAGCGCGGACCGCACCGAGTCGGCGGGCACGGCCCGGTAGCGCAGCCACGGGGCCCCGAGGCTGCCGGGCTCGGCGATGGAGTCGATCTGGAGCTCCCAGCAGGTCCGGGGCCGGGTCACCGGTCGGTACTCGAACGCACGATTGTGGTCGATCCCGACGACCCGGCCGTCGACGACCAGCCAGTTGTCGCTGTGCCGGTCGCTGTTCCCTATGATGGCGTCGAAGAGGTGCAGCGCGTCGGGCTTGCGCACGCCTGCCTCCCGGGACGACCGCGCGTCGTGCACCCAGTACATGGCCGAGCCCGACAGGGTGTCGCCGCGGTCATCGGCGATCCGGGCGAAGACGGTCATCGGCGCCAGGTCGAACCCCAGCAGCCGGTCCACCCGGTAGGCGCCCACCTCCCGTTCGGCGCCGCACTCCGGGCAGAAGATGTCGGAGCCGTCGACCTTGAAGACCGACTCCACGCCCTGGCCGTGGTCCAGCCGCCAGGTGTAGGAGACGCCCTGGCTGTCCATGGCCTGCGGCCTCGCGCGCGAAGGCCGGCTCCGCAGGATCTCTTCCAGCCGGTCCAGGACCGAATCGGCGCGGGCCGTGTCCCCCACCTCCCGGAGCGTCCACGCCGCTTCCTGGAGCCGACCCAGCGCCAGCAGGCTGTCCACCCGGGCGTCCGCGGCCGAGGGATCCGGCTCGGGCCCCGGTGTCGGCTCCTGCGCGACCGCCGGGATCGCCGCGAGAGGGACGGCCAGGGCGAGGAGGCCGAGAACCGCGCCGAAGACGGGTCGGGCGGCCCTGCAGGGCGGCGCCGGCCGCCGGTCGCGGTTCATCGGCCTTCGCCCTCCCGGCTCAGCGAGCGGTAGTACTCCTCGACCAGCTCCCGGTACTCGGGGTCGAGGGACGGGTCGCCCTCGAGGAAGAGCCGGAGCCGATCGTCCCCGCCGAGGCGGACACG
>JAWVYT010000529.1:0-2134 GCA_033722595.1 Longimicrobiales bacterium | reverse complement strand
CGCTGCGGGCTTCCTCCGTGTCGCTGCTGGCCCGGATGATCTCGACCACACGGTCGATGTTGTCGACCGCGACCTTCAGCCCCTGGAGGATGTGCTCCCGGTTCTTCGCGTTCTGGAGGTCGTACTCGCTGCGCCGGACGACCACTTCGTGCCGGTGGTCGATGAAGTGCTTCAGCAGCTGCTTCAGGTTCATGACCCGCGGCACGCCCTTGTCCAGCGCCAGCATGATGACGCCGAACGTGCTCTGCATCTGGGTGTGCTTGAAGAGCTGGTTCAGCACGATGTAGGGGATCGCGTCGCGCTTGAGCTCCACGACGATCCGCATCCCGTCCCGGTCGCTCTCGTCCCGCAGGTCCCGGATGTCCGTCACCTTCTTCTCCCGGACCAGCGCCGCGATCTGCTCGATCAGCCGCGACTTGTTCACCTGGTACGGGATCTCGGTGATGATGATCTTCGAGTCGGTGCCGTCCTCGTTCTCCTCGATCTCGGCCTTCGCCCGCATGACCAGTCGGCCCCGACCCGTCTCGTACGCCTCCCGGATCCCGTCCCTGCCGTAGATGAACCCGGCCGTCGGGAAGTCGGGGCCCTGGATGTGGACCATCAGGTCGTCGACGGTGGCGTCTGGGTCGTCGATGAGATGGCTCGTGGCCGCGACCACCTCCCGCAGGTTGTGGGGCGGTATATTCGTGGCCATCCCCACCGCGATGCCCGACGCGCCGTTGATCAGCAGGTTCGGCAGCATCGAGGGCAGGACCCGGGGCTCCTGCCGCTGGTTGTCGAACGTGTCGGTGAACTCGACGGTCTCCTTGTCAATGTCCGCCAGCAGCTCCTGTGCGATCGCCTGGAGCCGGGCCTCCGTGTACCGGTACGCGGCGGCGTTGTCCCCATCGATGGAGCCGAAGTTCCCCTGACCATCCACCAGCGGGTAGCGGAGCGAGAAGTCCTGGACCATCCGGACCATGGCGTCGTAGACCGCGCTGTCGCCGTGCGGGTGGTACTTCCCGAGCACCTCGCCGACCACGTTCGCGGACTTCTTGTACGGCCGTGTGGGGCCGAGCCCCAGGTCGCTCATGGCGTACAGGATCCGGCGGTGCACCGGCTTCAGACCGTCGCGCACGTCCGGCAGCGCACGCTGTACGATCACGCTCATGGAATAGTCCAGGAAGGACTCCCGCATCTCCTCTTCGATCAAACGCGGGAGCACCTTCGACTGCAGCTCCGGGGTCTCCGGATTGTCCATCGGGATATCGCTTTTCTGTGGGGAACGGTACGGGTCCGGCCGACGGCCGATCAACCCTCGATTTTACAGAAATTTCGGGGGATCTGCGAGCCCGGAAACTGGTACACCACCGGCCCCGAATGGGTCCGCAGGTGTGCGGGCGCGCGTGCGACGCCATTTCGCCCGCGACGCGTCCGGCTGCTTCGCCCGCGACGCGTCCGGCTGCCCGACAGCGCCGTACGGTCGGGCGAAGCGTGCGGAGGAGCGCCGGGACGGACACCCGGCGGCGCCGTGCGATCGAGCGCAGGGTGAGACGGGATGTGCCGGGAAGGCCGCTCCACAGCACCCCACCGTTGAGCGCAGGGTGAGACGGAATGTGCCGGGACGGCCGCCCGGTCGCGCCGCGCGATCGGGGAGGCGCTGAGGGAGTGCGCCTGCGGGGGGCAGTCCCCAAAGGGCCAGGCCGCGGAGCCCGCGGCCGGGTGCGGCGAGCTCATCTGCCACAGGGGGGAATCCTCCAACCAGCAGGCTCAGACGCCGGCGATCGGAGGGTTCATCCCGCCACCCGGGGGGAATCCGCCAGCCAACAGGCTCAGACGCCGATGATCGGAGGGTTCACCCCGCCATCCAGGGGGAATCCGCCAGCCAACAGGCTCGGCCGCCGACGATCGGAGGGTTCACCTCGCCATCGAGGGTGAATCCGCCAACCAACCGGCTCGGTTGCCGACGATCGGAGGGTTCACCCCGCCATCCAGGGGGAATCCACCAGCCAATAGGCTCGGCCGCCGACGATCGGAGGGTTCACCTCGCCGTGCGCCGCACTCCCACGTGTGGTCGGTGCCTCCTGGCGTTGCCTCGTGGCTGTTGCCCCTGTGCCTTGTGCCCTGCGCCTTGTGCCCTGCGCCTTGTGCCCTG
>JAWVYT010000528.1:0-2139 GCA_033722595.1 Longimicrobiales bacterium | reverse complement strand
GACCTTGAAGTTCTCGAACGAGCCCTGGCCCCAGCGCAGGAACGCGTACCGCTCCCGGTTGCGACGGTACTCCATCTCCGAGTTCGTCTCGAAGGCGTACCGCGTCCCGAACTCGTCGACCTGCACGCTGTGGTCGATGACGAGCTCGGACGGCTGGAGCGGGTTGATCTTCTGCGGGTCACCGCCCATCCGGGCCATGGCGTCGCGCATGGCCGCCAGGTCCACCACCGCCGGCACGCCGGTGAAGTCCTGGAGCAGGACGCGCGCGGGCGTGAACGCGATCTCCCGGCTCGGCTCCGCCTGCGGGTCCCAGCCGGCCAGCGCCTCCACGTCGCCCGCGATGTCCGGCGAGGCGTCCTGGTGCCGGAGGATGTTCTCCAGCAGGATCCGGAGGCTGTACGGCAGCCGCTGGATGTCGAAGCCCCGCGCCTCCAGCGCTTCGAGGCGGAAGATCTCGTAGGACTCGCCGCCTACGGTGAGGGTGTCCCTGCTGTCGAACTGGTCGGCCATGGTATGTATCGCGTGTTCCGGTTGATCCCCAATTCCGTCCGTGCGTTGGAGCGGTCGCGGCGCGGTGCTCGCAGCGCGTGCTCATTCGCCGCCCATCACTACCCTCGTCCCTGCCCGGCGTTCGCGGCGGGGTCGTTCGCTGGCGACGCGTCCTTCCTCGCCTGGGCGGGCGGCAAGCTGCAGCGCTTCGCGGGCACCGCCACCCCTCCCCTCGCGTCCAGACGTGGATTGTCGTGCATCCAGGAAACAGATGCAAACCCCGGGCGAGACGTTCGTGGACGGCCGGCCATGGGAGCACCGCAGCGGATACGCGCACCCCCGACTCCGGCACGAGGCGCCGCCACGGCTGTTGCCCCGTTCCCGACGAGCCCCTACGCTCCACGTTCGAGCCGACGCCGACTTCCGAGGCCATGATCGAGCCCACCCCTCGCACCGCCCGCCGCACCCACGGCTTCACCGAGTCGGTGATCCGGGAGATGACCCGGGTCGCCGACGAGCACGAGGCGCTGAACCTGGCTCAGGGGTTCCCGGACTTCCCGGCGCCCGAGGCGCTGAAGGTGGCCGCGGCCGAGGCGATCCGGCGGGATATCAACCAGTACGCGGTGACATGGGGCTCGCCCCGGATGCGCCGGGCACTCACGGACGCGTACGCCGACTGGTACGGGATGGCGGTCGACCCGGACCGTCAGATCACGGTGACATGCGGCGCCACGGAGGCGATGGCCAGCGCGCTGCTGGCGGTAGTGGACCCGGGCGACCAGGTCGTGGTCATGGAGCCGTTCTATGAGAACTACGGCCCCGACGCGATCCTGTGCGGCGCCGAGCCGGTGTGGGTCCCCCTTGAGCGTCTCCGGGACGGTGGGCTCAGCTTCGCGCTGGACCTGGAACGGCTGGCCGATGCGTTCAGCGACCGGACCCGGGCGATCATCCTGAACACGCCCAACAACCCGTCGGGCCACGTGTTCACCCGTGCGGAGCTGGAGGCCGTCGCAGAGCTGTGCCGGCGCTACGACGTCATCGCGTTCACCGACGAGATCTACGAGCACATCCTGTACGACGGCGCGCACGTCCCGCTCGCCACGCTGGACGGGATGGCAGACCGGACGGTGACCATCAGCGGCGCATCGAAGACCTTCAGCGTCACCGGGTGGCGGGTGGGCTGGATCATCGCACCGCCGGACCTGACCGCCGCCATCCGGAAGGTCCACGACTTCCTGACCGTGGGCGCGCCCGCGCCGCTACAGGACGCCGTGGCCGCCGGGCTCGAGACGCTCGACGACGAGTACTACGACCGCCTCGCCGTCGACTACCGCCGGCGCCGCGACGTGCTCCACCACGCGCTGGTGGACGCCGGCTTCGACTGCTCGCCACCCGAGGGCGCGTACTACATCCTGGCGAGCTTCGCCGAACTCAGCGACGAGGACGACGACAGCTTCGCCCGCCGCCTGGCCGCCGAGGCGGGCGTCGCCTCCGTCCCCGGCTCGAGCTTCTTCCACGAGCCCGACCTCGGCCGTGACCTCGTCCGGTTCGCGTTCTGCAAGCGCGTCGAGACGCTGGACGCGGCGGGCGCGCGACTGCGGGCGCTATGAGCGGCGCAGACGAGACCATCCGGTGCCGGCGCTGCCACCG
>JAWVYT010000527.1:0-2139 GCA_033722595.1 Longimicrobiales bacterium | reverse complement strand
TGAGCCGCGCCGAGCTGGCCGCCGGCGGGATCGTGCTCTCCGACCCCCGGACCCTGGTGGGTGCCGCCGCGGCCACGGGGTACGGGACCGCCCGCGCCTACCCGTTCTCCATCAGCCCCGAGGGCGGTGTACGGCTCCGGCTCGGGGCCGGGCGATGGTGGGACGCGGGGTCCGGGGGTCGGGCGTACGACGAGCTTTCCGGCACCCTCGCCGGGTTCCTGCCGGTCCCGGCCTGGGGCTTCGCCAACCACGTCCTGGCCGTCCGGGGCGCGGGGATCCTCCGGCAGGGGCCGCTCGCGCCGGTCCGATCCATCGGCGGCACCGGGTCCGCGGACCTGGCCATCGGGGGCGACGGCACGTCGTTCCCCGTCCGGGGCTTCAGTCCCGGCGCCCGGTTCGGCACCCGGGGCTGGACCGCGAGCGCCGAGTGGCGGTTCCCCATCCACATGCGCGGCGTGCCCGGCCGGGTGCTGGGCTTCTCCCTCGTGGCGGTGTCCGGTGCGCTGTTCGCCGATGCGGGCAACGCCTGGTGCACCGGGGCCGACCGGGCGCGGCCCGGCTTCGACGGGTGCGCCGCGAGCCCGCCGCCCCTGGTGACCGCCGGCGCCGAGCTGAAGCTCGACCTGGGCGTGTTCCACAGCCAGCGGGCCCGGCTGGCCATGGGCGTGGCCCAGCGGATCCAGGGCGGCACCGGCCCGGTATTCTACTTCGGGACGGGGTTCTGAGAAGACGCGGAGCGGCGACTCGCCCCTAGCGGGAAACCCGGACGCCCAGGTACACCGATCGTCCCGGCCCGGGCTCGTAGTACCGCGCGCCGAACGCGTTCACCACGACGGACGCGATGTACTCGGCGTCCACGAGGTTGTCGACCCCGCCGAACACGTCCACCGAACCCGGGCCGATGGAGAGGGGCGGGGTGGCGGCCCGGAGGCCCAGGAGCGCGTACGACGGCGCGCTTGCCGTGTTCGCATCGTTGACGGGGATCGCGTCCGTCCACCGGGCGTCGAGAGCGAGCCGGGCGCCCGCGCGCGACCACGTGACGACGCCGGTCACCCGATGGGGTGCCACGCCGGGGACCCGGTTCCCCGAGAAGTCGCCATCCGGGGTGATGAAATCGTCGAATCGGGCGTCGGTCCAGGTGTAGGCGAGACGGGCACGGAGCCCGGCCCCGAGGTCCACCCAGCCGTCGAGCTCCACCCCCCGGTGGACGGCGCTGCCCGCGTTCCGGAAGAAGGTGCGGCCCGGGGAGGACGGGTCCTCGAACGGGATGAGCGCGTCCCGGATGGCCATGCGGTAGACCGCGGCGTGGAGCCGGGCCGCCCCGGACAGCTCGGTCCGGAGGCCAGCTTCCAGCGACCACGTGCGCTGCGGCTCGAGGTCGGGGTTGAACCCCTCGGCTCCGCCCGGGCGGTTCACCAGCTCCGTGGTCGTCGGCGTCTCGAACGACGACGCGACCGACCCGTATACGCTGGTGCGGCCCACGTCCGCGGTCAGACCCAGCGAGGGGCTGAGCTGGGTCATGACCCGCGAGCCGGAGTCGTCGGTGGACGGGTCGCCCGCCACGATCATCCGGTCGTCGGCCGTGAACCGGTACCGGTCGTAGCGCAGTCCCGCCAGCGCCGCGACCGGGCCCCCGACGGGGACCGAGGTCTCCAGGAACGGCGCCACGCTCGTGACCGTCTCCGCCTGGTCCAGGACCAGCGCGCCCCGCGACCCGCCGTCGTTCTCGAAGTTCAGCCGACTGTCCCACTGCCCCTCGGCGTCCACGCCGGCGACCCAGTCGACGGCCCGCCCCCCCAGCCTCGTCCCGCCGCGGACGGCGGCCCGGAGCCCGGCGGCCCAGCGCGACAGGTCGATCACGACCGGCGGGATCGGGTTGTCCAGGTCGCGGGTCAGCGCCCAGGCCGCGACGTCCAGCGTCGGGCCGGTGCCCCCGGGCTCGACGGCCGCGGCCCGCGCGGGAGGCGGGTCGCCGAGGTGACGTCGCCAGGTCACGCCCAGCTGGGCCTGGCGCGCGGACTCGCCGGTGCCCTGCGCCACGTTGAACGCGTACGCCTGGGTCCGGTCCTCGGCCAGAAGGGCCCCGGACAGGGAGCCCGGGTTGTCGGCCTCGTACGCCACGGCGTGGGCGACCAGCCG
>JAWVYT010000526.1:0-2143 GCA_033722595.1 Longimicrobiales bacterium | reverse complement strand
GTGAACGGGTACTCGCCGGGGAACCCGAGCTTGTCGGCGTAGTCCCAGTCGGGGCCCAGGTCGACGGGCGTGTACAGCGGGTCGACGTCGTTCCCGGAGATCGTGGTGAACGACGCGTCACGCTCGCCGACCTCGTCGTAGCGCTCCTTCCACTCGGCGAGGCGGGCGCGGAGCTCCTCCAGCTCCCGCTCCTTCGCCTCGAGCCGGGCCTCCAGCTCGGCCCGGTCCCCGGCGCTCTCACCCCCGACGGGTACGTCCTTCTGCGCTGTGCCCATGGTCCAACCCGGTTGGAGTTCCCCCTGACCTCGACCCGAAACTACCCCTCTATGTCGTGCACGATCCGAGCCGCTACCTCGTACGGCGTGAGCTCTCCGGAGACCAGCGCGTCCATGGAATCCTCGAGGATCTCGCCCCCCCGGCCCTCCTGCCAGGCCCGCACCAGCAGCCGCTGCTGTACGGCGTCCCGGACCCGCTCCTCGAGCCGGGCCCGGCGCCGCCGCTCCAGCTCCCCGCTGGACCGCAACCACTCCGCGTGCTCGCGGAGGCCGTCCATGAGCGCGTCGAGCCCCTCGCCGGTCTCCGCAGTGGTCAGCAGCACCGGGATCGTCCAGCCCTCCGGTCTGCCATCCGCGTCCTCCGGAGCCGACCGTTCCCCTTCCTCGGAGCCGTCCTCCCCCTCCAGCCGCGTGCGGGTCCGCATCTTGGAGCGGGCCGTGTCCGCGCGCCGGAGCTGGACGCCGTGATGGGCGGGGATGTTCCGCATGGCCTTCCCCAGGCGCAGGTGGAGCATCATCTCCACCTCCTTGGCGAGACGCGGCGCGCCGGGACGGTCGGCCTTGTTCACGACGAAGAGGTCGGCCGCCTCCATCAGCCCGGCCTTCATCGTCTGGATGGAGTCGCCCGACTCGGGGACCAGGACGACGGCCGTGGTGTCGGCCGCGGCCGCGATGTCGAGCTCCGACTGGCCCACGCCGACGGTCTCCACGATGATGACGTCGAAGCCGTAGGCGGCCAGCACGTCCATGACCTCGCGGGTCGCCGCCGCGAGCCCGCCGAGGGCGCCGCGCGTGGCCATGGAACGGATGAACACGCCCCGGTCCTGGGCCACCTCGTTCATCCGGATCCGGTCGCCCAGCAGCGCGCCACCGGTGTACGGGCTCGTGGGGTCCACGGCGATGACACCCACCGTGAGGCCGGCGGCCCGGTACCGCTCGATCAGCTCCGCCGTCAGGGTCGACTTCCCGGCCCCCGGCGGTCCTGTGATCCCCACGCGGATGGCGCCGTGGGTCTCCGGGTGGATCTCGTGCAGGAGCGCCTGGAACCCCGGCCGCTGGTTCTCGACGATGGAGATGACCCGGGCGAGGGCGGCCCGCTGCCCGGCGCGGAACCGCTCCATCAGGTCCTGGTGCGCCTCGCTGAGCGGCGAGGTGGGAGTGTGGCTCTCCATGGGCGGGAAAGTCCGGGAACGGCGGGTCGCTGTCAAACGGATTCGATTTCGAGTTCGAGTTCGAGCTCGAGTTCGAGTTCGAGTTCGAGCTCGAGTTCGATCGTGTTCAGGCGGCCCGGTCGTCCTCCCTCACTCCGCGGGCGTGTCGGAGCGGGTTCTCGAGCAGGTGGGTGGGCAGGAAGATCGCCATGATGAAGAGGACGAAGGCGACGGCGAAGCCCACGGTCAGGATGTACCAGCGCGGGAACGCCAGGTAGACGATCGATGTGATGAGGGCCATGGTCGCCGAGAACAGCGACAGCTGGATCCGTCGGATCTGGAGCGACAGGAACCGCTCGATGTGGTAGATGTCCCGGGGATGGACCCGGACCCGGAGCTCCTCCCGGTCGGCCCGCCGGATGATGCTCTGGACCCCGGTGATGGCCGTACGGGCGTCGTCCCAGAGGTTTCGGGCCACATCGACCGGCTCGGACGCCGTGGCCCGCAGCAGCTCCGCGCGCATCCGACTCACCACGCGGCGGGAGACGTGCAGCCCGTTGAACGCCGGGTCGTAGCGCAGCCCGAGCCCCTCGAGGAGGGCGGCGGCCCGGAAGAAGTAGACCAGCTCCCGGGGCAGCATGAGCGGCCAGGTGTAGAAGGTGTCCATGATCTCGGTGACCAGCTCCTGCACCTTCTGCTGTCCCAGCTCCCGGGCCC
>JAWVYT010000525.1:0-2148 GCA_033722595.1 Longimicrobiales bacterium | reverse complement strand
TCGTCCGTCGGGACCCCGGCAACGGCGTCGGCGACCCGGTCCACCGCCCAGCGCAGGTTCACGGCCGTGGGTCGGGTGCCCAGCAGGACGGACCGGGCCGCGTCCACGGCGGCGTCGGACGCCGCGTCCCGGAGCGCCAGCGCCATCCCATACGCGGCGGTCACGCCGATCAGCGGCGCGCCCCGGACCCGCATCCCGGCGATGGCGGCGGCCGCCGCATCGAGGTCCTGGAGCGTCGCCACCTCCACGGAATGCGGGAGCAGCGTCTGATCGATGATGCGGACCGACCAGCCGTCTTCGGCGAGCCAGATGCTCCGGTGAGGGTTGCCGTCTATCTTCACGGTCGTGGAGTCGAGAGACTAGAGACTAGAGTCTAGAGTCTAGAGTCTAGAGGCTAGAGGCTAGAGGCTAGAGGCTAGAGGTCAGGGTCGGGTTCAGAGTCCGGAGTCCGGGGGCTGGAGTCAAGGGATGGGGGCTCGGGGGCGGGCGTGGCAGGGCGGGGCTTACGGGTGGGATCCGGGGGAGGATGGTATGGCGCTGTTGGGCATCGTGGGGGGGAGCGCGTTCCTGGAGGGCGGGATACCGGGTGGCGCGGCGCGCCGGTCCGTTCGGACCCGGCTCGGCGACGTGGAGCTGCACGAGGGCGACGGGTTCGTGTTCGTCCGGCGGCACGGGGAGCGCTACGTCCCGCCCCATCGAGTGCCCCACGGCGCCCACGCGCTCGCGCTCGCCTCGGTCGGGGTCGGGGCCGCCGTCGGGCTCTGCTCGGTGGGAGCGCTGCGGCCCGACCTGGAGCCGGGTACGGCGGTGGTGCCCGGGGACTACCTGTCACTGGCGCCGCCGCCCACGCTGGCGGAGGGCGACGAGAGGCTGCATATCGTCCCGTCGCTGGATGCCGAGCTCCGGGCGCTGCTCCTCGAGGCGGCTCCTGCGGGCGGGGGCCCGGTGGAGGACGGCGGCGTGTACGCCGAGACCCGGGGGCCGAGGTTCGAGACGCGGGCGGAGATCCGGCTCCTGGCCGATTACGCCGATGTGGTGGGGATGACCGCGGCGGCGGAGGCGACGGTATTCCAGGAGGCCGGGCTCCGGTACGCGGTGCTGGGCGTGGTGGACAACTTCGCCCACGGCGTCGGTGCGGAGGCGCTCACCACGGAGCGGTTCGAGGCCCAGCTCGCGGCGAACCGCGGGCGGGCGCGGGCGATCCTCCGGGCCATCATCGAGCGGTGGGAGGGGTGACGTGCAGCTGTTGATCGAGGGGTGCAGAGTCGATGGGCAGGCCGTCGACATCCGGATCGAGGACGGGACCATCGCGGCCGTCGACCCGAGTTCGATTTCGAATTCGATTTCGATTTCGAGTTCGATTTCGAGTTCGAGTTCGGCCTCGGGTTCGGATTCCAGTTCGAGTTCAGGGGTGGACCGGGTGATCGATGGGCGGGGGCTGCACGCGTTCCCGTCGCTGAAGAACGGGCACACGCACGCGGCCATGACGCTGTTCCGGGGGTGGGGCGACGACCTCCCGCTCATGGAATGGCTGGAGACGCACATCTGGCCAGCGGAGGAGAAGATGTCGCCGGAGGACGTGTACCGGGGCACCCGTCTCGCCGTCCTCGAGATGATCCGGTCGGGCACCACGTACTTCAACGACATGTACTGGCACGCCGACCAGGTGGCCCGGGCGGTAGAGGAGCTGGGGGTGAAGGCGCACCTCGGGTCGGTCTTCGTCGACCACGGCAACGAGGAGGTCGGCCAGCGATGGCGCGACGCGGTCCTCCGTCAGCTGGAGGTGCTGGACGACCTGCCGCCCCGGATCCGTGTAGCCATCGCGCCGCACGCCATCTACACGGTCTCGCCGGAGAACCTGGAGTGGCTGGGCGAGCAGGCCCGGGAGCACGACCTGCTCCTCCACATCCACCTCTCCGAGACGCAGGACGAGGTCGACGCGTGCGTGGAGGAGCACGGCGTCCGCCCCGTCCACCTCCTCGAGCGCGTGGGGCTCGTGGGCCCGCATATGATCGGCGCCCATGGGATCTTCCTCGACGACGACGAGCTCGAGCTCCTCGCCGGCGCCGGCGCCACCCTCGTCACGAACCCCACCGCCAACCTGAAGCTCGCGGTGGGCGGGATCTTCGACTACGACGCCGCGAAGGC
>JAWVYT010000524.1:0-2160 GCA_033722595.1 Longimicrobiales bacterium | reverse complement strand
TGGACTGGCACACCATCGGGAACCCCGTCACCGAGCTGTTCCAGAGCGACGGCTACAACACCACCCGGACCGAGACGCTCCGGTTCTGGAAAGCCATCGCCGAGCGGTACGGGGACCGGCCGGCGGTCGCGTTCTACGAGCTGTGGAACGAGCCGACGCGGTACAACGGGACGCTGGGCCGGGCCACGTGGGCCGAGCACAAGGCGTTCATGGAGGAGATCATCTACGTGATCCGCGCCCATGACGCCGTGGGGATCCCGCTGGTGGCCGGGTTCAACTGGGCGTACGACCTGACCGAGGTCGCGGCCGACCCCATCGACTTCCCGGCCGTCGGCTACGTGACCCACCCCTACCCGATGAAGCGGCCGGAGCCGTGGGAGGAGCACTGGCAGGAGGACTGGGGGTTCCTGGCCGAGCGCTACCCGGTGATCGCCACCGAGCTCGGCTTCATGAGCGAGGACGGCCCGGGCGCCCACGTCCCCGTTATCGCGGATGTGGACTACGGCGAGCGGATCGTGGACTTCATGGAGGCCCGCGGGATCTCCTGGGTCGCATGGGTCTTCGACCCGGTGTGGTCACCGCAGATGATCGAGAGCTGGGACTTCGAGCCCACGCTCCAGGGCCGGTTCTTCCGGGAGCGGATGCGAGCGCTGAACCCGCGCTGACGGGCGAGGCCGTGCGGCCCCACCCGCGGCCGTTCGGGCCCGTCACCCGGAGGCTACTCCCGGGTGAATGTGGCCATCGTCACCCGCAGCACCTGCGGCCGGTCGGTGAAGTTGAGCCCGTAGTCGGTCTGGTCGCCGCTCCAGACCCGCTCCATGACCCACTCGCCGTCGGCGAACCGGCCCTCCTCGAGCCGGAGGAGCACGCCGTGCTCGCCGGGCTCGGGCTCGTCCAGGCCGAACGAGACCCGTGCGTAGCGCCCGATCACCAGGAACTCGTCGGGGCCCAGCCGCGCGATGAGGGCGCCGCCTACCGGCCGGTCGGCGAAGCCCGGGTCGTCGGCATCCGGGAACCACGCCTCCATCCCGAACTGCCACTGGCCGTACTGGACGGTGGCACGCCAGCGCCCGAGGTCGAGCGTCTGGTCGCGGCCGTCGTCCGGCTTCGCGACGCCCCAGGTCTGGTGCTCGAACGCGATCCTCGCCCACTCCCGGGCCATGGGCTCGAGCACCCGGAAGTTCTCGGCGAACGGCTCGATGGTCTCCGGCGTGATCTCCTTCGCGCCGAGCGGATAGTTCGAGTAGCCGGTGTAGTCCATCCCGAACGGCGCGAAGCCGATCCCGCCCAGCCCCAGCGTCGGGAAGAGGTAGCGGGCGAAGAGCGTGTCACTGCCGATCTCCGCCACGAACAGCGGGTTGTCGGGCCGCGTGTAGTGGTCGAGCACCGCCATCACCTGCGCGTACGGCCGCAGGTAGATGTCCGGCGCGATGAAGTCGATGTGCGGGCCGCCGGCCTTCCACACGTCGAGCACGTTGTGGGTCGGGCCGCCGGACGAGTACGTGATCGGGTCCTGGGGGTTGATGGGATCGCGCAGCGCGGCGTTCACGTACATCGGTAGCGGATGCTCCGCCTTCCCGGCCTCCACCACCCGGTCCACGAACCGGGCGATGTGCCACGCGTGGAAGAACTCGTCCGCGTCGTCGCCGAAGACCTCGGGCCACGTCCCCGGCTCCCGGCCCATGGCCTCCACCAGCCGCTCCGGTACCGGGCCCTCGAACAGCGCCTGGGCGGCATCGGAGTAGTCGCGCACGCTGCCGTACGTGCCCGTCTCGTTCTCCGGCTGCACCATGATGACCGTGTGCCGCGGATCCACCTCCGCCAGGTGCCGCATGAGCGCCGCGAACGCCTTCCGGTCCGCGTCCAGCGTCTCCTGATGGATCGGCGACAGCGAGTGCCGCAGCTCGCCGTCCCGGGTCACCACCCGCGGGAACCGCTCGTTGTCCAGCCGCACCCAGTCCGGCGCGTACTTCGGCGAGTTGTTCTTCCACGTGGCGAACCACAGCAGGACCACCCGCAGCTCCCGGGCACGGGCCTGCTCCAGGAGCGTGTCCACGAACGAGAAGTCGAACTCGCCCTCCACCGGCTCGACCTGCGCCCACGCGATCGGCATCTGGATCGTGTTGGCGTGCAGGTCCTCCGCCGCAGCCCAGAGCGCGG
>JAWVYT010000523.1:0-2162 GCA_033722595.1 Longimicrobiales bacterium | reverse complement strand
CGAAATGCTTGACCGTCGCCACCGTCTTCAGGTACGTCGGATCGTCGCCCTGGAGACCGCGGATGAACGGCACCGCGATCCGACCGGTGAGGTGCGGGTCCTCGCCGTACGTCTCCTGGCCACGGCCCCAGCGGGGGTCCCGGAAGATGTTGATGTTCGGCGACCAGATCGTCAGGCCCTGGTACCGGAGCCGCTTCCCCTCACGGGCGAACTCGTGGTGCTTCGCACGGGCCTCGTCCGAGACCACCGTGGCCATCCGATGGATCAGCTCCGGGTCCCACGTGGCCGCCAGTCCGATGGCCTGCGGGAACACCGTCGCCAGCCCCGCACGGGCCACCCCGTGTAGCGCCTCGTTCCACCAGTTGTACTCCGGTACTCCCAGACGCTCGATGGGCGGCGCAACATCCTGCATCTGCGACACCTTCTCCTCCAGCGTCATCCGCCCCACCAGGTCGTCGACACGTCGCGCGACCGGGATCTCCGGGTCCAGGTAGTCCGGCTGCTGCGCCATCAGCCCGGGCGCAGCCAGGAAGAAGACCAGCACATGGCCGAGTCCCCGTATGGCGCGGCGGGCCGTCGTCGGGATAGAATTGTTCATGGAAGCAACTTATTCCCGGTCGGCGCCGCGCGCACGGGCGGCGCTGGCGGGGCCCCGGTGATCCGACCTGGCCCGACAGGGTGCCCCAGGTCCCGAACGACCGGTGGGATTGAAAGGGAGTGGACCATGCAGGCATCCAGGCTGAAGCAGTGGCTCGGCGTCGGCACCATCGGGCTCATGGGCGCGGCAGGCTGCGGCGCCGGCGTTGCGGGCCCCGACGGGCCGGCGGCCGTGCCGGCCCGGGTCATGAACGAGCAGCTCGGTCGGGGCGTGAACTTCGGGAACGCGCTGGAGGCGCCACGGGAGGGGGACTGGGGCGTCACCCTGGAGGCGCTCCATTTCCAGCGGGCCGCGGAGGCGGGCTTCGAGACCGTCCGGCTGCCGGTCCGCTGGTCCAGCCACACCGGCGAGTCGTCGCCGTACGTCGTGGAGCCGGCCTTCCTCGAGCGGGTCGACTGGGCCATCGACCAGGCGCTGGCCAACGACCTGAACGTGATCGTCAACGTCCATCATTACGAGGAGATGGCCACGAACCCGACGGCCCACACCGCCCGCTGGCTGGCCATCTGGCGACAGGTCGCGAGCCGGAACCGGGACCGGCCGCAGAACGTGCTGTTCGAGCTGCTCAACGAGCCGCACGGGGGACTCACGGCCGGGCTGTGGAACGGGATGCTCCGGGACGGGATCGCCGCGATCCGGGAGTCGAACCCCGACCGCAACCTGGTGGTGGGGCCCGTCCAGTGGAACAGCACCGACGCGCTCCCCCAGCTGGATCTGCCCGATGACGACCACCTGATCGTGACCGTCCATTTCTACGAGCCTTTCCCATTCACCCACCAGGGCGCGAGCTGGGTGGATGGCGCCGATGCCTGGCTCGGCACCGAATGGCACGGAACCGAGGAGGAGCGCGCCTTCGTCACGGGGATCCTGGAGCGCGCCGCCGAGTGGGGTCGGTCGCACGGTCGCCCGATCTTCCTGGGCGAGTTCGGCGCGTACTCCGCCGCCGACATGGACTCCCGGACCCGCTGGACCGCGTACGTGGCCCGGGAGGCCGAGCGGCTCGGCATGAGCTGGACGTACTGGGAGTTCATGGCCGGCTTCGGCCTCTACGACCCGGCCACCGACGGCTGGGTTCAGCCCCTCCGGGACGCGCTCCTGCCGGACTAGCGCCCTGTGCTGTCGGGCTGGCGCCGCGCCGCCGCTGGACCCACCCCGCCCGGCGCGCCGTACGCGTAGAGGCCGAAGAAGGTCCCCACGAAGCCGCCGGCGACCCGGGTGCTGAGGACGGTGCCGTCCACGTCGGTCGCGACCGGAACCCACGGGCCGTCGTCGAGGGCGTAGAGGAAGTCGTACGCGCCGCCCCGGGCATCGATCCGGAGCCGGACCCGGTGCCGCTCCGGTGCCGGCAGCGGGGCCCGCGCGACGAGTGTCGTGTCCCCGCCGGCCCGGCCCTCCACGCGGATCTCGAGGCCGCCGGCCGTGCGCGCCACGGCCAGGAGATAGAAGTGGTCATCGTCGTGGAACGCGGCCAGCCCGGCCCGGTCCCCCACGCGCTCCGGAGCGT
>JAWVYT010000522.1:0-2168 GCA_033722595.1 Longimicrobiales bacterium | reverse complement strand
GGACTACCCGCCCGAGCGGAACCGGGTCGTCGTCTCCGAGCTCGACTTCCCGACCCAGGCCTACCAGTGGATGAACCGCCCGGACGTGGCGGTGGCCCGCATCCCCAGCGACGACGGTGCCACCATCGCCCTCGACCGCTGGGCCGACGCCGTGGACGACCGCACGGCCCTCGTCGCCACCAGCCACGTCTTCTTCACCACCGGCGCCATCCAGGACATCCGGGCGCTGGCCGGGATCGCCCACGACCACGGCGCCCTCTGCCTGATCGACGGCTACCACGCCTCCGGCCAGGTGCCCACCGACGTGAAGGACGCCGACGTCGACTTCTACACGACGGGGCCGCTGAAATGGCTCCTGGGCGGGCCCGGGCTGGCGTACACGTACGTACGGGGCGACCTGGTCCCGGATCTCGAGCCCACCATCACGGGCTGGTTCGGCGCCGCCGACCAGTTCGACTTCGACATCACCCGGTACGAGCCGAAGGCCGACGCCCGCCGGTTCGAGCTGGGCACGCCCGCGCTCCATACCGTCCACACGGCGCTGGGCGGCCAGGAGATCATCGACGAGATCGGCGTGGCCGCCATCCGGGAGCGCAACCGGTCGCTGACCGAGCGCCTGGTCGAGCGGGCCGACGCCGCCGGCTTCACCATGAACCTGGCGCCCGACGCCGACGCCCGCTCGGCCATCGTCATGATCGAGCACCCCGACCCTCACGCCGCCGTGGACGCTCTCGCCGGTGCGGGCATCATCGTCGACGCCCGGCCGGGCTACGTGCGCGTCTCGCCCCACTTCTACAACACCGAGGACGAGATCGACCGATTCGTCGACGTGCTCCAATCGCAGCGCCGGTGAGGCAGGCATGACAGCACGCCCCGATGACCTGACCCTCGCCGAGGCCCAGGAGGCCGTGGACGCCTGGGTCTCCCGGTTCGAGGAGGGCTACTGGCCGCCCCTCTCGATCCTGGCCCGCCTGACCGAGGAGGTCGGCGAGCTGGCCCGCGAGCTGAACCACCGGTACGGCTCGAAGCCCAAGAAGCCGGGCGAGGCGGAGGCCGACCTGGCCATGGAGCTCGCCGACATCCTCTTCGTGATCATCACCCTCGCCAACGCCCACGACATCGACCTCGGCGACGCCCTGCAGAACGTACTGGACAAGTACGAGACCCGGGACGCGGAGCGGTGGACGCCGCGTTCGGGGGGCTGACCGCGGACCGCCGACCCCCGGCGCGAGCCGCGCCGGCGGGGACCTAAACGCCCGCCACGTCCGCCCCCCAGACCAGCTTGTGGAGCTGGAGCTGGAAACGGACGGGGAGCCGGTCCTCCAGGATCCACTGGGCCAGGTCGAGCCGGTCCTGCTCGCCCCAGACGGGGGAGAAGAGGATGGCCTTGAGCGTCCCCTTCCGCAGACGACGGTCGAGCCCGTGCTCCCGGATCACGTTCCGGGCCCACTCGTAGTCCTCGCGGTCCCGGATCACGAACTTCAGCTCGTCCCGGCCGTCGAGGTGCTCCAGGTTCGACCAGAGGTTCTTCGACGCCTCGCCGGAGCCGGGGCATTTCAGGTCCATGATCACGTGCACGTTGTCGTGCAGGGGCTCGATGTCCATGGCGCCGGACGTCTCCACCAGGACCGTGTACCCGGCGTCCAGCAGCCGACGGGCCAGCGTGTAGGCGCCCCTGTGGACCAGCGGCTCGCCGCCGGTGATCTCGACGAGCTCCGTCCCGATGGACTGCACTTCCCGGAGGATCTCGTCCAGCGTCATCCGGTCGCCGCCGTGGAACGCGTACTCCGTGTCGCACCACACGCAGCGGAGCGGACACCCCGTCAGCCGGATGAAGGTGCACGGGAGCCCCGCCCAGGACGACTCGCCCTGGATGCTGTGGAAGATCTCCGTGACGCGCAGGAACTCGGATGGCCCGGTCATGGGCTTCTAATACCGCGCTCAGCCCGGACGGGTCCCCTGCTCGAGCACCGACTTTGGGCCCACCGGGCGGGTCGTCCGCTCAGCGGAGCCACTCTTTCATCACATTGTTCGCGATAAAGAACACGTTCGCGGGCCGCTCCGCGAGTCTCCGCATGAGATACGGGTACCAGGCGTTCCCGAAGGGGATGTAGATCCGGAGTCGCCAGCCGTCGGCCACCAGCTGCTCCTGGATGTCGCGGCGGACG
>JAWVYT010000521.1:0-2184 GCA_033722595.1 Longimicrobiales bacterium | reverse complement strand
GCCGACATCACCGTCGGTCGACAGGCCATCACCTGGGGCGTCTCCGGGATCTTCCCGGTGGCCGACGTCTGGGCCCAGTTCAGCCCCTTCGAGCTCGACACCGAGGAGAAGCCGGGGGTCGACGCCGTTCGGGTGCTGGCCTACCCGACCCCGGAGCTCGAGCTCGACCTCGTGGTCGCCGACCGGGGCAGCGCGGAGGACCTCTCCGTCGGGGTCCGCGGGACCCTCGCCCTCGCCGACGCCGACGTGTGGCTCGGCGCGGGCAAGCTCTGGCGCGACGCCCTGGCCATGGGCGGCATCACGCTGCTCCTCGACGCCGCCAAGCTCCGGGCCGAGGCCGTCCTGCCGTGGAGCCTCGACCGCGATGCGCTCCTCGAGCCCCGCGTGACGGTCGGCCTGGACTGGATCCGAGGGACGCTCCTCGTCACCGGCGAGTACCACTACAACGGGATCGGCGCGAGCGCCACGAGCTACCTGGACGTGCTCCGGGATCCGCGGGTCGCCCGGGGCGAGACCTACTACATCGGCCGCCACTACCTCGGCGGCCTGGTCAGCTGGAGCCCGGATCGCGAGAATCGCCTCACGCTCGCCCTGAACACCCTCGCCAATCTGGAGGACCCGAGCTTCGCGTTCACGCCCGTGGCCCGGTATGACCTCGGGCAGGCCACCCGCTTCGCCATCGGCGGGCTCGTCTCCCTCGGCGAGCACCCCTCCTTCGATCCCGCGGTCTCGTTCCCGAGCGAGTTCGGGGCGTACGGCACGCTCGGGTACACCCAGATCTCGATCTACTTCTAGCCGCTCGCCTGCCGCCGACGGCGGAGGGTGCCTAGGGGAGGGAACGAGTGATGAGCAGGGTGGTGAAGATGACGTAGCCGATCACCAGCGCGCCGCCCGAGATCGTCCCCAGCTTCCGCCCGTGCCACGCGAGCGGGACCAGCATGATCGCGAACAGGACCATGGCCGGGATCTCGAACTCCATCAGCCCCGGCGACACCGGGATCGGCCGGATCAGTGCGGACACACCCAGGATCGAGAGCAGGTTGAACAGGTTCGAGCCCACGGCGTTGCCCAGCGCGATGTCCGACTCGTTCCGGAGCGCCGCCACCACGCACGTGGCCAGCTCCGGGAGCGACGTGCCGACGGCCACCACGGTCAGCCCGATCACCACCTCGCTCACGCCGACCAGCCGCGCGAAGAACACCGCCGACATCACCAGCAGCTGGGCCCCGATGATCAGTCCCGCGAGCCCCGCCACGATCAGCAGGATGTCCCGTCCGATCCGGTCCTCCGGCGGACCCCGCTGCGCGCTCTCGTACTCCACGTACTCCGCCGCCACCGCCGGCGACTCCTGCTCCGCCGCCCGCAGCACGAACGCCAGAAACGCCACGAACCCCACGAGCAGCACCAGCGCATCGACCCGACCCAGCGACTCGTCCAGCATCATCGCGGCGACCAGCAGCGAGACCAGCACCATGAGCGGGGCCTCGCGCGACATGAGCCGCATGCCCACGTGGAGCGGTCGCACGATCGCGGACAGGCCCAGGATCAACCCGATGTTCATGATGTTGGAGCCCAGGACGTTCCCCAGCACCACCTCGCTCTCCGCCTGCACCGACGCCACCACACCCACCAGGAGCTCCGGCGCCGAGCTGCCGAACGCGACCACGGTGAGCCCGATGACCAGGGGACGCATCCCGAAGCGACGCGCCACCCGGGCTGCACCCCCCACGAGCCACTCGGCCCCCAGGTAGAGACCCAGCAGGCCGATTACGAAGTACACCACGTTCAGATACACGACCTGCATTAGACGGCTCCGCCCCAGCGCTGTCAACTCCGGCCGCATCGCGCTCCGCGCCACCCGGAGAGCGCCTCCCGACCCCCGCCGCCGACCGCTCCCGCGGGCCGCCCGACGCCGCCCCACTCCGGTCGGCTTCGTCGGACCCTGCAGTACCACCCGTCCGAGGATCTCATCGACGCCCGTTTCCAGACCCCGAAACGGGGGTTGACGACCCCGACAGTCACCTGTATCCTTAGTGGCTCCCGGGCAGATGCCTGGAGCGGGCGAGCGCCTCGGCGCACTACCGCAGTCGCGCCCTGCCAGGGCCCGCATCTGCGCCCGTAGCTCAGCTGGATAGAGCGTCGGACTTCTAATCCGAGGGTCGCAGGTTCGAATCCTGCCGGGCG
>JAWVYT010000520.1:0-2184 GCA_033722595.1 Longimicrobiales bacterium | reverse complement strand
TACCACCCGCTGCCGTTCGGCGGCGCGTGATCGTGATGCAGGCACAGGTAGTCCATCGGGTCCATGGGGCCGAAGTTATTTGCGTGCTCCCAGTCCTCGTCGGTCGGTCGGTCGTCTCCACAGAACCGGCCGTAGAGGGGTGCGGCCCGCCACGTATCCTCGATCTTCGGATAGCAGTAGGCACCCCCCGTGTTCTGGACGCACAGCGTCTGGGCGTCGGCGTAGTCAGCCCGGGCGAGCCGGATGGGAGCGACCGGCCGTCGCACGATCGGGTCGAGCTGTGTGACTTCCCCCGAGACGGTGGCAGCCGCGCTCCAGGCACCGTGGAGCCCGCGCTTGATCCGCACCGCGCCGTCCGTTCTCAGATGCAGGATGAAGTCGCCGTCGAGCGCCACCCGGGCCGTGCCACCGGACGCGAGCGTCGACCAGGCGGCGTTCACGTCATCCTTGGCCAGGAAGGCGCCATCATCGCGGATCACGGCGATCCTGTTCCCATGCACCTGGAAGTCCGCGATGCCCCCGGAGGCGAGGGTCACCCACGGAGCGTTGAAGCCGTCCTTGCCGAGGAGGGCGCCTTCCTCCTGCCGGGCCACGATCAGCGACCCCGCGATGTCGAACCGCTCCACACCGCCGGAGGCGACATTGGTCCAGGCCCCGTTCACGCCCTCCTTGACCCGCAGTCGCCCGTCGTCGAGGAGAACGGCGATCACGCTACCGCTCAGCTCCCACTGCACCACGCCGCTCTCGGCCAGCAGCGCCCAGGCACCGTTCACTCCCTCCTTCGCCAGGAACCGACCGTCATCCCGCAGCACCGCGATGTGGTTGCCCTCCAGCCGGAACTCCGCAACGCCCCCCGAAGCCAGGGTCGTCCATGGCCCGTGCACACCCTCCTTGACCCGCAACGTGCCCGGCCCCTGCAGGAGTCCGATCCGGCCGCCCTCCAGATCGAAATCCAACGCATCGCCGTACGCCAGGTCCGTCCACTCCTCGTACGGGGCCTTCACCCGGAACGTGCCCCGCCCGTCCACCACGTCTGTCAGCAGCGCGATCCGTTGGTCGTGAAACTCGAACTTCGCCACGTTCGCGTCCGACCACACGCCGCTGCAGCAGTAGTCGTTGCGCGTCGTGTACGGCGGGAGCTGGTACATGTTGTCCGGGAAGACCAGCCGGTCGTCGACCAGAACGGCGGGGAAAGTGTCCCAACGGGCCGGGTAGACGGTGAAGACCAGCCCGTCCGGGATCGACGACGAGCCCTCATCCACAACGCTCACCGTCGCGGCTCCCGCCGGTGGGTTGTCGCCCGACTCCGTTTCCGACTCCCACAGCTCTGCCCGGATCTCCGTTTCGCCCTCGCCCCGGGCCGTCGCCACTCCCGCCCTGTCCACCCTGGCGATGGCGTCATCGCCGCTCAGCCACGTCAGCACGCCGGCGTCCGCCACCGCGTGCCCGTTGGCGTCCAGTGCCTCCGCCGCGAACTGCATCCGGGCGCCGATCCAGCCCGGCGACCACTCCGCCGGCGTCACCGCCACCGACGCGACCTCCTGGACTACGTAGAGTTCCACAGAGCCGGACTCCCCGCCCGCCGTGGCGGTGACCGTGGCCGAGCCGGCGCCCCGTGCCGTGGCCAGCCCCGAGGAGGTCTCCACAGACACGGCGTCCGCGTTCGACGACGACCACTCGAAGGTCGCTCCCGTCAGGATCTCGCCGGCCGCGTTCCGGGCCGTCGCGTCCAGTTGGGCGGTCGCGTCGAGGGCCGTCAGCGTGTCCACCGGCGTCGACACCTCCACGCTGGCGATGGCCAGGTCCGGTCCCATGCCGACATCATCGTCATCGCCACACGCGGACAGCACCGCGACGGAGAGGACCAGTACGGCCCGCCGTGACAGGGCTCGGAGCATCGGCCCCGGCGGCCGGAGCAAAGGGCCATCCCCGGAGGATCCGGGGCCTGCAAGTGGACGTACGGCGTGCCGGGATCGCATGGACGGCTCCGTGGTACGGGAAAACAGTGCTGCACGGGGTCCTGCGGAGGGGGCGGCGTGCCACAGGGGGTGTGCACCGAACCCGCCGATACTGGTCCATAGATGGGTTCGCAGGCCACCAGAGCACAAGGCTGTCGACGGACGGTACCACCGACAGGCAGGGTCGCCGACTCGCGCGCCGCGGCCTCGTCCCCCAATATTGCCG
>JAWVYT010000519.1:0-2213 GCA_033722595.1 Longimicrobiales bacterium | reverse complement strand
GGCGTCCCCGTCCCCGGCACCGACATGAAGATCGTCGACGTCGAGACCGGCGAGCGGGAGCTCCCGATCGGAGAGGACGGCGAGCTGTGTATCCGGGGCCCCCAGGTCATGGCCGGCTATTGGGACCGGCCGGACGAGACCGAGCTCGTGCTCCGCGACGGCTGGGTCCACACCGGCGACCTGGCCCGGGTCGATGAGGACGGGTTCACCTACATCGTCGGGCGCAAGAAGGACATGATCGTCGCCTCCGGCTACAACGTGTACCCCGACGAGGTCGACCAGGTGCTCCACGCCCACCCGGCGGTCCTCGAGGCCGCCACCATCGGCGTCCCCGACCCGACCCGGGGCGAAACGGTCAAGTCGTTCGTCGTGCTCCGGCCCGACGCCGAGACGACCACCGAGGAGATCCGGGAGTTCTGCCGCAAGGAGCTCGCGGCCTACAAGGTCCCGCGCCAGATCGAGATCATCGCGGAGCTGCCGAAGAGCAGCATGATGAAGGTCCTGCGGCGCGAGCTGCGGCAGCGGGAGCTGGAAAAGATCGAGACCGGCTGACACGCGGGCCGGGACCCGGCATCGATGCCGCCAGGACCCTTGATCCCGGCTCCGCGGGCGTTTAGCGTGGTAGAACCGGCGTGTCCTGGCCCCTTATCCGTCGAACCCATCAAGGTGACGGGGAGTTCGCCATGCCTTTTTCGCGTCAATCGACCGGTTTCGTATCGCCGCCCGTGGTCGCCGCTGCGCTCCTGGCCGCCCTCGCCGCCTGTGAGAGCAGCTCCACCGGTCCCGCCGAAGAAGCGCCGGTGGACCGCATTGTCTTCATCAGCAACCGGGACAGCGCGTCCGTCCAGTACCCGGACACCCCGGAGCGCCACGTCTACGTGATGGGTGTGGACGGCAGCAACGTCAGGAAGCTCATGGAGACCGAGGCCCAGTACCGGAACCTCCGGCTATCGCCGGATGGCACGCGCATGCTGTTCACCAGCAACGCCGTGCGCTGCCTCAACACCTGGGTAATGAGCTTCCCGGACAGCACGGTCACGCAGCTGACCGGTACGGAGACCGGCGAACGGTGCAACATCGGCGCACGCTGGTCGCCGGACGGCTCCATGATCGCCTACCACAGCTCCAATGATCCCGAGGACCTCTGGGAGGTCTGGGTCATGAACGCCGACGGCACCGGGAAGAACCCGGTGAGCAACGACCCCGGCACGGACTACGTCCACGGCTGGACCCCGGACGGACGGGTCGTGTTCGCCAGCGACCGGGACGGCGGCGAACACGCCGCGTACTACGCAGTGAACCCCGACGGCACGGGACTCGAGCGGCTGTTCGAGGCCCATGGCTATCTCGCGCCGCACTGGTCGCCGGACGGGACGAAGATCGCCGCCCTGAAGCCCGACCTCGAGGGGAAGATGGACGTCTGGGTGGCGAACGCCGACGGGACCGGCGGCGTGAACGTGACCGAGAGCCCGGAGTACGAGACGTTCCCGAGGTATGCCGCGGACATCTGGTCGCCGGACGGCTCCCGGATCGTCTACAGCGCCGTCGTGGACGGGAGCAAGGACCTCTTCATCGCCGACGCCGATGGCACCGGCGCCACACCCCTCGTCACGGGGCCGGGCAGCGTAGATTTTTACACCTGGTCGCCGGACGGCTCCCGGATCGTCTACAGCGCCATCGTGGACGGGAGCGAGGACCTCTTCATCGCCGACGCCGATGGCTCCGACCCGGTGAACCTGACCGACACCCTCGGGGAGGATTTCGAAGCCCGCTGGCTGCCCGCCCCGTAACGAGGCGGCTCGCTCCGCGGACCGTGGCGCAGGCCTGACCGCCGATTGGTTCGGGACAGTCGGGGGCAGGGGCCCTGGTGGACGGCCGTGCCTGCCGCGCCAGGGGAAACGGGCGGCCGCCCGCGTCCGTGCCCTAGGCCAGCACGTTCTCCTCGCCCGAGTCCCGAACGAAGAGGCACGACGAGGCCGTGCTCTCGAGCACGTGCCGCGCGAACTCGAAGTCCGGCTCGCCGCCCAGGCCGAAGATATCGAGGTCGGCGGTCGGGACCCGCGGGACCTGCTCTTCCATGGTGCCGACCCGAATCACGATGTTGACCCGGGGCAGCCGGGCCAGCTCCGTCACCCGCTCGAAGAACTGCCGCGCCGCCGCGGTCTCGGCCTCGTCCGCGACGATGCAGACCACGTTGAGCTCACCGCCCCACG
>JAWVYT010000518.1:0-2223 GCA_033722595.1 Longimicrobiales bacterium | reverse complement strand
CGCCGTGCCGAGTCGTGGGCCGCGGCCTGCTCCGCCAGGAGCCGCCGGGTCGTCGCGGTGGCCAGCATCGCCGGGATCCGATCGCCGTGCACGTAGCCCGCCGTGCCGCCGACGTGGTCGCCATGGAAGTGGGTGATGACGACATGGCTCGGTCGGCGCCCGGTGAGGCGCTCCGCCTGACCCGCCATCCACGCCGCGCCGGCCGGGCTGGCGAACCCCTCGATGATCATCACGGCGTCACGTCCCGCGATGATCCCACCGTTGCAGAGCGTGCGACGGGCGTCGGGATGCTCGTTCCTCGGGGTGGAGACCAGCGCCCAGGTATCGGGCGCGACCCGCTGGATCCGTCCCCAGGGCTCCGCCTGGCGACGCCGCCCGGGGCGTGCATCGGGTCGCATGGCCGGCGTCGTGGCTCGGGTCGGGGTGCCCGCCAGGAGCCCGACGGCGGCGCCGGCACCGGCGCGGAGGAAGTGACGACGGGGAAGGGGGTGTGACACGGAAGTTGCTCCGGTTTTAGAGTCAGAGGCCAGAGACTAGAGACTAGAGACTAGAGACTAGAGACTAGAGATTAGAGACTCGAGACTCGAGACTCGAGACTCACGAGACTCGGGTTCACATTAGGGACGGAGGAGGCGTGATGGGAGAGGGCAAGGTCAGGAAGACGGAGGCGGAGTGGCGGGAGCAGCTGACGCGGGAGCAGTTCGAGATCACCCGCAGGCAGGGGACGGAGCGGGCGTTCAGCGGGGAGTACTGGGACCACAAGAAGCCCGGGACGTACGCGTGCGTGTGCTGCGGTGAGCCGCTGTTCAGCTCCGAGACGAAGTACGAAAGCGGGACGGGCTGGCCGAGCTTCCACGCGCCGCTGTCGGAGGACAAGGTGGAGAGCCGGGACGACACGAGTCACGGGATGCGGCGGACGGAGGTGGTGTGCGCGCGGTGCGACGCCCACCTGGGGCATGTCTTCCCGGACGGCCCGGAGCCGACGGGTCTCCGCTACTGCCTG
Source organism: Longimicrobiales bacterium (assembly GCA_033722595.1). Lineage (GTDB taxonomy): Bacteria > Gemmatimonadota > Gemmatimonadetes > Longimicrobiales > RSA9 > JAWVYT01. The sequence continues at coordinate 1,220 of JAWVYT010000518.1, read as the reverse complement.
AACTCGGCGGCGCTGGACTTCGAGCCTGGCGACGAATCCTGAGGTCGGGCCGGTGACGCCCGACCCCGACCTCGACACGGAGCCCCCACCGGAGCTGCCGTCCCTGCCGCCGCTGGACCGGCCGCTGGGGTCGGTCGATCATCGGCTGAGACGGACGGGGCCCGACCGGCCGGTGATCGTGCGGGGCCGACGCGCCATGGTCCGTGTCGGGGATGGCGGCGTCCGGACGCTGTGGCTGCCGACGCCGACGGCCACCGGGCTGGGTGTCCGGGCTGCGGGCAGGGAGCTGCTGGAAACGCCGCTGGGCGTCGAGCGAACGGTGGTGGTCGGTGGGTCCGAGGTCATCGAGCGGACGGTGGTGAGCCGGGACGCGCCCGTCATCTGGCTGGAGTGGGTAGCCGCCGGAGCACCGGTGCGGCTCGACCTGTCCTGGCGGGTGGGCATCCGTAGCCAGGGGCCGGGGTTGCCGGCCTCGGCGGCCGCGGTCGACCCTGACCGTGTCACCGGGGTCGCGTGGCGCCAGGCGGGTCGGGGGCTCCTCGTGGCCGGCCGGGACGGACGCAGGACGGCGTACGTGGCCGGCCCGGTCGTGGACGGCTGGGACGTGGAGCCGGTCGACGGGGGCCTCGAGGTCCGGGCGCGGGCCGGGGTCACGGAGCACGGGTTCCGGCTGGCCGTGGCTTCCGCCGGGCCGGGCGACGACCTCGAGCGGCTCCTCCGGATCGCCGGGCGGACCGGGGTGGCCGTCCGGGCCCGGGAAGGGGCGGTGAGACGCGTACTGGCCAGCGGGCTGGCGGTCTCGGCGCCGGACCCGGAGCTCGGGCGAGCGGTGGAGTGGGCCCGGACCCGCCTGGACACAGCGCCGGGTCCGGTGTGGCGCCTGGAGGAGGCGGTGCCGGGTGCGCTCGCGCTCTTGGCCGCGGGGGAGCGCGACCCCGTCCGATCCATGCTCCACCGCCTGGCGGACGGCTCCGGCGGCCGGGGGCGGGTCCCGGGCGGCATGGTAGGCGCAGATCCCGTCTTCCAGGAGGACGGCCGCGCCGAGCTCCTGTTCCTGCTGCTCGCCGCCCGCTACCTGGCGTGGTCCGGGGACCGGCAGGGGGTCCGGGGGATCTGGGACGTGATCGCGCAGGCGGCGGGTACGGCGCTGGCGGCGCCCGACGCCGACGAGGCGCTGCTGCGGACCGTCGCCGCCGAGCTGGCCGTAGCCGCGGAGGAGG
>JAWVYT010000517.1:0-2224 GCA_033722595.1 Longimicrobiales bacterium | reverse complement strand
TTGTCGAAGATCACGGCGTCCAGCTTCCGGGCCTCCTCGAGTCCCCGCCGGTCCCGGACCAGCAGCCCGTTCCGGGCGCCCAGCGTCGTGGAGATCGCGATGACCAGCGGGATCGCCAGCCCCAGGGCGTGGGGACACGCGATCACCAGCACCGTCACCACCCGCTGGATGGCGAACTGGCCGGCAGCCCCGGCGATCAGCCACGCGGCGAACGTGAGCACGCCCGCCGATACGGCCACCACGGTCAGCCAGAACGCCGCCCGGTCCGCCAGGTCCTGGGCCCGGGACTTCGACTGCTGCGCCTCCTCCACCAGCCGCATGATCCCGGCGAGCGTGGTCTCATCGCCGGTCCCGGTGACCTCGACCCGGAGCGACCCCTCCTGGTTCACCGTCCCGCCGATGACCTCGTCGCCCTCCTCCTTGTGCACCGGCCGCGACTCGCCGGTGACCATCGCCTCGTTCACCGAGCTCTCGCCCTTCACCACCGTGCCGTCGGCGGGGACGCTGTCGCCGGGCCGGACCAGCACCACGTCGCCGTCCTCCAGCGCGTCGAGCGGGACCTCCTCCGTCTCGTCGCCGTCCGTCACCCTGAGCGCCTTGGACGGCAGCAGCTTGGCCAGCTCCTTCAACGCGCCCCGGGCCTGCGACACCGACCGCATCTCGATCCAGTGGCCCAGCAGCATGATGGTCACCAGCGTCGCCAGCTCCCACCACAGCGGCGAGCCCGGGAACCCGAAGGTCACCGCCAGACTGAACAGGAACGCCACCGTGATGGCCAGCGAGATGAGCGTCATCATCCCCGGGAGCCGGTCCTTCAGCTCCCGGATCGCGCCCCGGAGGAAGACGCGCCCGCCGTACAGGAACACGGCCGTGCCGAAGACCGGCGAGACGTACCCGGAGCCCGGGAACGTCGGTGCGGTGTACCCCAGCCACTCCTGGAGCAGGTCGCCCCAGACCAGCGTCGGGACCGTCAGCGCCAGCGACCACCAGAACCGGTCGCGGAACATGGCTACGCTGTGGTCCTCGTGCTTGTCGTGACCGTCGTGGTGCTCGGGGTCGGGCGTCATGAGCGGGTCTCCGGTGTTCGGACCGTGCAGGTATCGTTGGCGACCAGCAAGGAGTCTGCCATACCGGGACACGCCACGCGGCCGGGGTCGACCACGACAGCCGCGCCGACACAAACCCGTCGCGCGCGCCGGCCCCCGCGTTCCGCGCCGTTGCGGACGCCCCGTCCCGGATCGATCATGAACGGGCACCGGGAATCCGGATGGAGGGTGGGATGTGCACGCGAATGGAGCCATGCGGCTGACGCCCCGGGGGGTGCGACGACTGCGCAGGGCGGCCCTCGTCGTGGTCCTGCTCCCCGTCGCCTATTACCAGCTGTGCGTCATCGGAATCGTCTACCTGCGGTTCTTCCCGCCCGTGGCCACGGCCGTCCAGCTCCAGCGGGCGGTGGAGCGGAGCCTGGACGACCGGGAGCCGATCCGGCGTTACCGGTGGCGCCCGATCGACGAGATCTCGCGTCACCTGCCTCACGCCGTCGTGGCCGCCGAGGACGCACGCTTCTACCGCCACATCGGCTTCGACTGGGAGGAGGTACAGGACGCCGTCCGGGAGTCACAGCGGTCCGGCGAGCCGGTTCGCGGGGCGTCGACCCTCACGCACCAGCTCATGAAGAACCTCTTCTTCACCACCCACCGGAACCCGGTGCGCAAGCTCTACGAATGGGGGCTCACGCCCGTCGCCCACTGGATCCTGGGCCGCGACCGGATCCTCGAGCTGTACGTCAACGTGGTCGAGTTCGGACCCGGCCTCTTCGGTGCCGAGGCCGCCGCACGGTACTATTACGAGACCTCCGCCGCAGCACTGACCCGGGAACAGGCCGCGCGCCTCGCCGCCGTGCTCCCCGACCCGCTCCGGCGACGGCCGTGGGCCATGGACAACTACTCGGCCATCATTCGCGAGCGGATGCGTCAGCTGGGGTGGTAGAGGCCCACCCCCATCAGCGACCGATCCCCATCAGCGATAGGACCTCCGCACGCAGCCCGCGGTCGTCCTTCATGGCGCCACGGAACGCGGTCGTGACCATCCGCGCCTCCTCCTTCTTCGCCCCACGCAGCCGCAGGCACGAATGCTCCGCCTCCACCACCACGACCACGCCCCGGGGGTCCAGGTGCTCCACCAGCGCGTCCGCCACCTCGCCCGTCAGCCGCTCCTGCATCTG
>JAWVYT010000516.1:0-2226 GCA_033722595.1 Longimicrobiales bacterium | reverse complement strand
TACCACCTGTGGTCGGAGTCGTACGACCGGGAGCTGAAGGACATCTTCCAGGTCCAGGACGAGATCGCCCGGGCCATCGTCGACGCGCTGAAGGTCCAGTTCGGGAGCGAGTCCAGCGAGCCGCTCGTCGCCCACACCACGGACGACCTGGAGGCGTACACGCTCTACCTGAAGGCCCGGTTCCACTACAACAAGGTCACGGAAGGGGACCTCCACCGGAGCATCGAGCTGTACCGCGAGGCGCTCCGCGACGACCCGGAATACGCGCGGGCCTGGGCCGGGATCGCCGACTGCTGGATGCTGCTGGCCGACGACTGGATGGCGCCGAACGAGGCGTACCCGAAGGCGAAGGAGGCGGCGCTGAAGGCGCTGGCCATCGAGCCGGGGCTCGCGGAGGCGAACACGGCCCTCGGCAAGGTCCTCGGCTGGTACGACTGGGACTTCGATGCCGGCGAGCTGGCGCTGCGCCGTGCGGTGGCGTCCAACCCGAAGTACGCGGACGCGCACTGGGGCCTCGCCACGCTGCTCCCCACCAACGGTCGGCTCGACGAGTCGGTGGCCGAGATGCGCACGGCCCTCGCCCTGGACCCGCTGTCGGCCATCATGAGCCGCTGGCTCGCGCGCTACCTCCTCTACAGCGGCCGGCACGACGAGGCGCTCGAGATGTGCGAGAACGCGCTCTCGCTGAACCCGAGCCACGCCCACGCGTACCTGGTCATGGGCCAGACCCACCTGGACCTCGGCGACCCGGAGCGCGCGATCGAATCGTTCCGGGAGGGCGCGCGCGTCGGCGAGATCGGCTTCTTCGAGACGTTCCTGGCCAGCGCGATGGCTGCGGCCGGCCGGGAGGCCGAGGCCCGCGAGATCCTGGACCGGCTGCGCTCCGCCGAGGACGACTACGTCCGGCCCGAGGCCATCGCGATGCTGCACGGCTGGCTGGGCGAGATGGACCCCGCGTTCCAGCGGCTGGAGGCGGCGGTGGCCGCCCGGTCGGCCGGGCTCATCTACCTCCACATCGACCCGTCCTACAAGCCGCTCCGCTCCGATCCCCGGTTCGACGACGTGGTCCGCCGGCTGGGGCTCCGGGCCGAGGCGCCATCGATCGGGACGCCCCGACCCGTCTAGACCCGCCGCCGGGGCTCGTCCGGCCACGGATCGGCCGGGTGCAGGCTCTTTCTCCGCAGGGCCGAATGTCGTACGTTGCCCCTTCACGCGTGAGCGCGCGCTCCCGCGCACGAAGGGCAGCGACCTGCCCGACCCGCATTCGCCCGAGAACCGACCTGATCAGCGAGAGAATCCATATGAGCTCCCCTGTGACCCATCCGTCCCGCGCCCTGACCCGGCTCGCCCTCGCCCTCGCGGTGGCGGCCGGGTCCGCCGGCTGCGGGTCCGAACAGCCGGCGCAGGACGCCGCCACCACCGGGCCGGACGCCGTCGAAACGATCCTGGCCGGGATGACGCTGGCCGAGAAGATCGGCCAGATGACGCAGCCGGAGCTCGGCGCCATCACGCCGGAAGAGGTCACGGAGCTGTTCGTCGGCTCGGTGCTGAGCGGTGGCAACGCCGACCCGGAGGCGGGCAACTCCATGGAGGCGTGGCGGGACGTGTACGAGCGGTACCAGGCGGCGGCCATGGAGACGCGGCTCGGCATCCCGATCCTGTACGGCGTGGACGCGGTGCACGGCCACAGCAACGTGCTGGGCGCGGTCATCTTCCCGCACAACATCGGGCTGGGCGCCACGCGCGACTCGGCGCTGGTCCGGCGCACGGCGGAGGTGACGGCGGTGGAGATGCTGGCGACGGGCGTCCAGTGGAACTTCGCGCCGGCGGTGACGGTCCCGCGGGACGAGCGGTGGGGCCGTACGTACGAGGGGTTCAGCGAGGATCCGGAGCTGGTCGCCGAGCTGGGCGAGGCGGCGGTGCTGGGGTACCAGCGGGGGGACCTGAGCCATGCGCTGGCGGTGCTGGCCACGGCCAAGCACTACGTGGGGGACGGTGGCACGGAGCCCGGGACATCGGTGTTCGGCGACTCGACCGGCCTGGACCAGGGCGACATGACCATCCCGGAGTCGGAGGTCCGCCGGATCCACCTGCACCCGTACCACGACGCCGTCGCCGCAGGGGTGGGCAGCATCATGCCGTCGTACAGCAGCTGGAACGGCCAGAAGATCTCGGGGAGCGAGTACCTGCTGACGGACGTGCTCAAGGGCGAGCTCGGGTTCGACG
>JAWVYT010000515.1:0-2231 GCA_033722595.1 Longimicrobiales bacterium | reverse complement strand
GGTCGTCGTGGAACGCCTGGAGGAACCCGAGCGAGACCGGCTCTCCCCACCCCGGGAGCGACCGCCGCTCCTCCCGCACGCTGATGCCCTCGGTCAGCCACCGGGGGATCCGGTGGCCGGTGAGGCCCAGCGTGAACGCGTGGGCGATCTCGTGCCAGAGGGTGGAGCCCCAGTGGAACGCGCCGGGGTCGCGGGCCGCCGGCGAGTCGATGGCCAGCACGTTCCCGAACGCCACGCCCAGCGCGGCGAGGCCCGTGAGCCCCATGGTCCGGACGGAGAAGTCCGCGTGGTCCGGGAAGACCTCGACCCGGACCGGCGTCTCGGGCTCGTAGCCGTACCGCTCGGCCAGGACATCGAAGGCCCGCTCGGCGAACGCCGCGATGTAGGGCCGGAGCAGCGCCGACTCTGCCGGATCCATGACCAGCTCGAACCGGTCGGTCCGCACGGTCTCGAACCCGGCCATCTCGTCCATCAGGTCGAGCGTGTTCACCGTCCAGACGTTGAACGGGTCGCCGTCGTACGCGCGCTCCAGGCTGGCCCGGGCCTCCGCGACCTGCCCCGTCCGGAGCTGGTTCATCCCCAGGAGCGCCCATGCGTCCCACGCCGTCGAGTCCACGGCGACGCCGTCGGCCGCCAGCTCCACGGCCTCGTGGTACCGGCCGCGACGCACCGCCAGCTCGGCCACGGTGCCGAAGAACGTCGCGTTCCAGCGATCGCGTGCCAGCGCCCGGTCCCGGTCCGCGGCGAACCCGGCCTCATCGCCCGCCAGGAGCCGGCCGGCGGCCCGGACGGCCAGCGCCTCGACGTGGCCCGGGTCGGTCTCCAGCGCACGCTCCGCCTCCTCGACGGCCGCCTCGTCCTCGCCCAGCTCCAGCCGCAGCAGCGCCAGCAGCGCCCGGCCGTCCGGCGACGAGGGGTTCACCGCCAGCGCCCGCTCCGCCAGCTCCAGCGACTCCGCCGACCCCTCGAACCGCTTCGCCCGGGCCATCCCGAGCAGCGCCTCCGGGTGGCGGGGGTTCACCGCCAGCACCTCACGGTAGAGCGGCTGGGCCTCGCCGCCGTTGTACTTGGCCAGGAGCAGGTCGGCCAGCCGGAGCCGGGCCGCGTGGGCCGACGGGTCCGCCGTCAGCGCCTCCTCGTACGCCCGCACGGCGTCATGGAAGAGCGCCGGGTCGCGCCGTCCCAGGTAGCGGACCGCGGTGCCCACCGCCACCAGCTCGGCCGCGGTGGTCGCGGCGCCCCGGTTGTACAGATCGATGAAGCCGTCGAACGCCTGGTACGCCGCCGTCCGGCCGCCCCGGCTCCAGAGCAGCTCCGCCCGGTGCAGCCGGGCCGTGACCGCATCCGACGCGCCCGCTGAGATCGCCGCGTCGTACGCCGCCAGCGCGTCCGCGTCCCGTCCGATCGTCCGCAGGATGTCGCCCCGTACCGTGGCCAGCTCCGCCGGCGGGAGCGACCGGCCCGCCCCGTCCAGCGCCGCCAGCGCCGCGTCGTACGCCCCCGTCACGGCCCGCGCCCGGGCCAGCCCCCGGGCCGCCCGCACCCGGTCTTCCCGTGGACCGACGTCCACCGCGGCCTCGAGGTGCCGCACGGCCGCGTCGTACTCGCCCGTCCGGAGCGCCTCGAGCCCGCGCCCCAACGCGCCCGCCCCTTGCGCAGCCGCCGGCGCCCCGACCACGGCCAGGACCAGCGCCACGAGCACCCCCCGCACCACGAGCGCCACCCCACCCTGAGCCCGATCCCCGACCCCGAGCTCGGCCCCAGCCTCGGACGCCGTCCCGCCCTCGAGCCCGGCCACGCCCGCGCACCCGGCCCCGCCCGGCACCTCGAAATCGAACTCGAACTCGAACTCGAACTCGAAATCGAAATCGAACTCGAACTCGAAATCGAAATCGAAATCGAAATCGAAATCGATCATCCCCCCGCCTCCCGGATCGCCCGCCCGTTCCGCGCGATCTCCAGCAGCAGCCGCTCCAGCTCCGCCTCGTACTCCGTCTCCGTCATGGACTCCTGCCGGGCCCGGAGCTCCGCCAGCTCCGCCTCGAGCCGCGCCTGCTCCGCCCGCAGCGCCTCGAGCGTGGAGTCGCCGGGGGCGTCGGCCGTGGGGATGGGCGCCAGCGACAGCGTCGCCGCCAGCCGGCCGTCGCCCTCGCCGCCGGTCACGTCCGGCTCCAGCGTGCCCTGCCCGTCGCCATCGTCGTCGAGCAGCGCGTGCTCGGTGGGCAGGTGCC
>JAWVYT010000514.1:0-2238 GCA_033722595.1 Longimicrobiales bacterium | reverse complement strand
CGGGCCAGCCGCACGGCCGGCTCCACGAGCCGGGCCCACGGCAGCAGGCCGTACCGCTCGTGGGCGTACGCGAGCCCGGCCACGGTCCCGGGCACACCCACCGCCTTGTGGCTCAGGTGGTGCCGGCCCCGGTCGTACTCGCCGGCGGAATCCAGCCACATCTCCGGGTGCGCGGCCAGCGGCGCCTTCTCCCGGAAATCGATGGCCGTGGTCCGGCCATCGGGGAACCGGAGCACCATGAACCCGCCGCCCCCGATGTTCCCCGCCCGGGGGTAGACTACGGCCAGCGCGAGGCCCGTGGCCACGGCCGCGTCCACCGCGTTGCCCCCGTCCCGCAGCACCCGGTCGCCCACCTCGCTGGCCAGCCGGTGTGCGGACACCACCATCGCGTGCCGTGCCGCCGCCGGCGAGTCCGCGGGGACTGTGACCATCACGCCCCGGCCGGGAGCGGGGCTTCCCTGCGGCGCGGCCGTGCCCTCCACGGTCGGGGTCGACGGTTCGGGACCCGCGTTGGCGGCGGGCCCGTCCGGGGCGGCGCAGGCGAGGGCCGCGAGGGCGGCCAGTGCCAGGGTCGGGATCGCGGCGACCGGCGGTCGTCGCTCGGACCGGCCGCCGCGGGCGGGCGTGGGGGTGCGTGTCATATGGATCGGCGAGTCGGGATCGCGTGCTGTCGTGGCTAGAACGTGTCGAGCTCTCCCGAAGCTACCCGCGCCAGGACCTGCTGGATCCGGTCCCAGAGATCGTCCAGCTCCAGGTTGGTAAGCCCGAACTGTACGACATCACCCGCCCGATGGACACCCCGGTTCGCGTCCAGCTTGGCCGTGGGCCGGACCGCCTCGAGGCGACCGTCGTCGCGGACCCGGAACTGGGCGACCACGGCGAGGGCCTCCTCGAGGTCGGCCCGGGTCAGCGGCCGCAGCCGATCCACCGCCTCGGCCGGGAGTCGGTCCACGTGCAGCGTCTCCCAGAGCGTGCCCCGCGGGCTGACGGGGCTGCGGAACGCCACCCCGTTGTCCACGGCGAACAGCCGGGGCGGCCCCGCGGTGGAGACGAGGACGTTGCCCGGGTTCGAGTCCACGTGGCGCATCAGGTGCGTGACCAGGTTCAGGTAGGCCATGCGACGGGCGTACGCCGGGTCCTCCGCGAGTCGGACCGAGTCCGGCTCCGGCTCCGGCTCCACGTTCCGCAGCCAGTACTGGATCGCGACGAGGACCGATCCGGTGCCCTCGAACGTCGGGACGGCCGTGGTGTCGAGCTGCAGGTAGGCCGGGTGCGGGAGCTCCCGCATCGTGGTCGGCGGGACCACCCAGTCCGGCTCCCGGAGGAACAGCTTCTGGAGCTCGTAGGCCGCCACCTCGTACCGCGGCTGGTTGTTGATGGCGAACCCGCCGGGCGCCGCCACGGCCCACTTCACCTCGATCCGGAGCCCGTCCGGGAACCGGATCTGCGCGCGCTGCGTCCGGTCGTCCTGCCACCGGTTGTCCCGGAACGCCGTGATCCGGAACGGCTGCTCCGAGAGGCGCGCCTCGAGCGCCGAGGGGGCGAGCACATAGTTCGGTCCCGGCCCGTCGGTCGTCTGGGCCGCGCCGCAGACGGGCGGCGCGGCGACGTGCAGGGCCAGGACCGCCAGCGTCAAGGGGGATGACAGGCCTCGCATGGGGCCCAAGATAGGACGACCCCGGACCCGATGGCCAGACGCCATCGGCCGGGTCTCGAGGCCCGGCCCGGACCGGGATGGACGTTGCCGGCCCGCACCCGCGCCCCGGAGCGGACGTCCGGTGCCCGTCGCCGCGGCCGCTACTCGTCGCGGTCGACCACGTACACGTTCCGCTGGGCGGACGGCAGCAGCACCAGGCGCAGCACGTTCGCATGGGCCGGGAGGTTGGCGATGTACGCCACGGCGTCGGCCACGTCGTCGGCCCGGAGCGGCTCGAAGCCCTCGTACACGCGGTCCGCCCGCTCCTCGTCGCCGTGGAACCGGACTACGCTGAACTCGGTCTCCACGAACCCGGGGTCCACGCTGCTCACCCGGATCCCGGTGCCGGAGACGTCCAGGTTGATGGCCTCCGTGAGCGCCGTGACGGCGAACTTGCTCGCGTTGTACACGTTGCCCTTCGGATAGACCTGATGCCCGGCGGTGCTCCCGATGTTGATGACGTGCCCGCGATCCGCCTCGATCATGGCCGGGAGCAGCATCCGGGTCACGTTCAGCAGCCCCTTCACGTTCGTGTCGAGCAT
>JAWVYT010000513.1:0-2238 GCA_033722595.1 Longimicrobiales bacterium | reverse complement strand
TGGCGCAATGACTTTGTTGAAAAGAGCCCTGCCGCTGGCCCTGCTGGCGGTGGCCGCGTGCGATGGCTCGTCGCGCCTGGCCATGGGCGAGGTGAACAGCATCATCGTGGTGGCGGAGGACAGCCTCTGGTCGCAGGTCAGTGATACGGTCCTCACGACGCTCCAGCCGCGGATCTTCGCGGTCCGTGACGAGCCTACGTTCCAGCTGACCCACACGGTGCCGGGCAGCGAGCACTGGGGCGACCTGCAGCGGTTCCGGCAGATCCTGGCGATCGGGCGGCCGGACGATCCGTGGGTCCGGCCGGCGCTGGAGGCGGCGGACACGATGGTGACGCCGCCGGCGCTGGTGGAGGTGAACCGGGTCTGGGCCCGGAACCAGCGGGTCACGGCGCTGGTGGTGGCGGAGGACGGCAGCGTGGAGTGGCTGCGGGGGATGGCGGACAGCCTGGCGTCGCTGCTGGACCGTCGGTACCGGACGTGGGCGCAGAACCGGATGTACGTGAGCGGTCACGACACGGCGCTGGTGGACACGCTCCGCCGGGAGGGCGGGTTCACGCTGGACATGCCGGTGGTCTACCGGTGGCGCCAGCTGAACGACTCGACGTTCGTGTTCCTGAACGACAACCCGGACGCGTCGCAGCTGGTCCGGTGGCTGACGGTGACGTGGCGGACGGAGCTCGCGTCCGAGCCCTCGGCGGAGTCGGTGCTGGCGTGGCGGGACTCCATCGCGTCCTCGCTCTACGACTGGGGGCAGCGGACGGAGCGCGACCGGCTGCGCGTCGACACGCTGGCGGCGCCCGGGGCGGGAGCGCTGGAGGTCCGGGGCGTCTGGTCCGGGCTCGACGAGTTCCCCCAGGCCGGTCCGTTCATCGCCCGGGCCGTGGACTGCCCGGGTCTGGACCGGCGCTACCTCCTGGACGCGTGGCTGTACGCGCCGGCCCGGGACAAGTATCAGTACATGATCCAGCTGGAGACGCTCCTGGACAGCTTCCGCTGCGCGTCGGGCTCCGGGACGTGACCCTCCGGCCCGGCGGACCGGGCGTCGTGCCCATCGAAACCCTGCGACCTCGACTGAGTTGAATGTCTTTCGTCCACCTCCACACCCATAGCGAGTACTCCCTGCTGGACGGCGCGAACCGTCTCGGCGACCTCATCGACCGGGCCCGCGAGTACGAGATGCCGGCCGTAGGGCTCACCGACCACGGCGTGCTCTACGGCGCGTGGCAGTTCCGTCAGCAGGCGAAGAAGGCGGGGATCAAGCCGGTGGTGGGGATGGAGGCGTACGTGGCGCCGGGCGACCGCACACGGAAGTCGGTGGCCCGTGGCGAGCGTCCCTACTACCACCTGGTGATCCTGGCCCGTGACCGGACGGGGTTCGACAACCTGGTGAAGCTCTCGTCCATCGGGTTCCTCGAGGGGTTCTATCACCGTCCGCGGGTGGATCGGGAGGTGCTGGCCGAGCACTCCGACGGGCTCATCATCAGCTCGGCGTGCATGGCCAGCGAGGTGGCCCGACACCTGATGGACGAGGAGTACGACGCGGCCCGGGAGGCGGCGTCGTGGTACGCCGAGACGTTCCCGGACCGTTACTACCTGGAGGTCCAGGCCCACGGGACGGAGGGGCAGGCCACGCTGAACGAGCGGACCTTCGAGCTGGCTGACGAGCTGTCGCTCCCCGTCATCGCCACGAACGACGCCCACTTCCTCCGACCGGAGGACCACGACGCCCACGACGTGCTGCTGTGCATCGGGCTCGGCAAGGACTACGAGGACCCGGACCGGATGCGGTACGACCGGGGGCTCTACTTCAAGTCCGGGCAGGAGATGGCCGACGCGTTCCCGGGCCGACCGGACGTGGTGGAGAACACGCTGGCCATCGCCGACCAGGTCTCGCTGGACCTGCCGAGGCAGTACCACGTGCCGACCTTCCCGCTCCCGGAGGAGTTCAATACCGAGACCGCGCTGCTCCGGCACAGCGCCACGGCCGGCGCGAAGGAGATCTACGGCGACCCGCTCCCCGGGGAGGTGGCGGAGCGGCTGGAGTACGAGCTGGGCGTCATCACGAACCCGGACGCCGACTACAGCGGCTACTTCCTGATCACCGCCGACTTCATCAACTGGGCGAAGGCGAACGGGATCCCCGTGGGCCCGGGCCGGGGCTCCGCCGCCGGCTCGCTGGTGGCGTACGCGCTGGGCATCACCGACGTCGACCCGCTCCGGTTCGACCTGCTCTTCGAG
>JAWVYT010000512.1:0-2243 GCA_033722595.1 Longimicrobiales bacterium | reverse complement strand
GTCCTGGACCTGATCCTGGCCCGCCCGGTCCGCCGGACGACGTATCTCCAGGCGCCGCTCCTGCTGGTGATCACGGGCGCCGTGACGCTGCCGCTGGCCATCCTGGTCGGGGCGGTCCTCGGTCTGGTCACCGTCGACGCCGGCGCGCCGTGGACCCCGTATCTGGCGGCGGCCGGATCACTGACGCTCCTGCTGCTGGCGATGGGCGGGATCGGGCTCCTTGCGGCGGTGGGCGCCGAGCGCAGGGGTCCCGCCGTCGGGCGGGCCGTGACGCTGGTGCTGGTCTTCTACTGGCTGGACTTCGTGGGGCCGTTGTGGGAGGTGCTGGAGACGGCCCGGTGGCTCAGCCCGTTCGCCTACTTCGACCCCTCGGGCGCGGTTCGCCACGGGGTGAGCGCAGTGGACGCGGCGGTCCTGCTGGGGGTGTTCGTGACGACGACCGCGGCGGCGTTCCTGGAGCTCCGGCGCCAGGACCTCTAGCGGCTACGCCGGGCTCTCGATGGCGTCCGGCCCCCGCTCCTCCTCGTCCCCTTCGTCGCCTTTGGGCACCGGACCCAGGAGCACGGCGAGCCACTGGAGGCCGGTGACGTTCTCGGCGGTGATGCGGAGCACCATGGTCAGGACGGGGGCCAGGAGCAGGCCGACGATCCCGAGGAGCCAGCCCCAGAAGAGGATCGAGAGGATCACGACCAGCGGGGAAAGCGACAGGCCGCGCCCCAGGACGTTCGGGTCGATGAAGTTCCCGATGACCGTGTTCACCACGAGGTACCCGAATCCGACCATGAAGGTGGCGCCGAGATCGAGCTGGACGAGCGCCAGGAGTAGCGCCGGGATCGCGGCGATGATGGAGCCGACCGTCGGGACGTAGTTGAACAGGAACGCGATCAGCCCCCAGAACAGCGGGAAGTCGAGGCCGATCCACCAGACCCAGAGGGTGATCAGGGCGCCGGTGGCCAGGCTCATCACGCTCTTGAGCGCCAGGTAGCGCTGGATCTCCTTGACCACGCCCGTCGCCTGCAGCCGCTGCGTGCCCTTCGGCCAGATCGCCGCCAGCTTGTCGGTGAACCCGCGGGCCTCGATGAGGAGGAACACCGTCAGGATAATGACCAGGAAGGTGGTCGACATGACGTTGGCGACCCCGCGGAGCGCGTCGCCGGCGAAGTTCATGAACCGCCCGGCGTCGAGGACGCCCTCGAAGCTGGCGGCGGGGATCATGACCCCATGGTCGTGGAGCCAGTCCAGCCCGTCCTGAGCCAGTGTGCTGAACCGGTCCATGTAGGCCGGCAGCTCCGCCTGGAGCTGCCGGGCCGTCTCGGTCAGGATCGTCCCCACGCCCACTAGGATGGCGGTCGTCACCAGCAGCATCCCGGGGATGGCGATCCACTGGGGGATCCCCCGCTCCTCGCACCAGATCACGGCGGGCCGCATGATGGCGGCCAGGAGGAGCGCCACCAGGAACGGGATCAATACCACCTGGAGCGCCTTGGCGGCAGCGGCCACGATGACCACTGCGGCCGCCGCGATGAGCGCCCGGAGCGGCCCGGAGAGGGCCGGGTTCTGTGAAGCTTCAGAGTCCGGCATGGGGAGAATAGTAGGGGATCGGGTCCGGCGTGCCCAGTGCCGGCCGGGGCGCCAGGGGGGCGCACTGGTTTGATTGTTGCGCTCACGGCATCCGAGCCCGGACGGGACGGAGCCGGACGAACCCCGAGACCATGGACCGTACGGACGACAGGTGGGTGAGCGACGCGAACGTGGCTCTCCTGACCGACCAGTACGAGCTGACCATGATGCAGGCGTACTGGCGGGAAGGGCTCCACGACGACGCGGTCTTCACCCTCTATTACCGGACGCTGCCCGAGGGTCGGAACCTGCTCCTGGCGGCCGGGCTGGACAGCGCCCTCGACTACCTGGAGTCCCTCCGATTCCGGCCCGCGGACCTGGAGTACCTCGCGTCGCGAGACGAGCTCGACGAGGCGTTCGTCGACTGGCTCGCCGGGGTGGAGTTCACCGGCTCCGTTCGGGCCATGCCCGAGGGCACCCCGGTCTTCCCCGACGAGCCGCTGCTCGAGGTCACCGCGCCGCTGCCCGTGGCCCAGCTCGCCGAGACGGCGATCATGAACCAGGTCCACATGCAGACGGTCCTGGCCTCGAAGGCGTACCGGGTGAAGGCCGCGGCGGGGGACCGGAACGTGGTGGACTTCGGGCTGCGCCGGATGCACGGGGCCGACGCGGGGCTCAAGGCG
>JAWVYT010000511.1:0-2246 GCA_033722595.1 Longimicrobiales bacterium | reverse complement strand
GTCAGCTGCGCGCCCACCGGGACGATGAACTCCCGGACCTTCTCGCCCTTCGAGTCCTCGATGGCGATGGTCGGGTGTAGCTTCTTCTCCCGGTCCTCGATGATGACCAGCTGGCGCCGGCCGGTGGACTCGTCCAGCTCCTCCCGGACGGTCACCTCGTCGACGATATCGACGAACTTCACCGTGCCCGGCTGGTCGGCGACGATCGGCTCGGAGTACGGGTCCCAGCTGAAGAGCAGGTCACCGGCCTCCACCTCGTCGCCTTCCTCCACCGCCAGCGTGGCGCCGTACGGCACCGTGAGGCGGCTGCGGACGGCGCCCTCCTTCGTCTTCATGACGATCTCGCCCTCGCGGCTGGTCACCACCTGCTGACCTTCCGGAGTCTCGACGAGCGCCACTCGCTCGAACGTGATGGTCCCGTCGACCTTCGACTTCCGCTGCGTCTGGGCCGCGATCCGGGACGCCGTACCCCCGATATGGAACGTCCGGAGCGTCAGCTGCGTCCCCGGCTCCCCGATGCTCTGGGCGGCCAGGATCCCCACGGCCTCGCCCAGGTCCACCGGCTTCATGGTGGCCAGGTTCCGGCCGTAGCAGTTCTGGCAGATCCCGCGGCGCGACTCGCACG
Source organism: Longimicrobiales bacterium (assembly GCA_033722595.1). Taxonomy (GTDB): domain Bacteria; phylum Gemmatimonadota; class Gemmatimonadetes; order Longimicrobiales; family RSA9; genus JAWVYT01. The sequence continues at coordinate 1,621 of JAWVYT010000511.1, read as the reverse complement.
TGAGCACGCTCCGGATCCGCACACTCTGGATCCCCGCGTCCTCGATGGCGTCGGCGGCCTCCTCGTCGATGAGGTCGCCGGCGGTCACGATCTGCTCCCCGTCGATCGGGTCGATCACGTCCTCCAGCGCCACGTTCCCGGCGATCCGGTCCTTCAGCGGCTCGATGATGTCCTCGCCCTCCTTCAGCGCGGTCATCTCGATGCCCAGGACGGTGCCGCAGTCCTCTTCCGTGATGGTGACGTCCTGCGCCACGTCGACCAGACGACGGGTCAGGTAGCCCGCGTCGGCCGTCTTCAGCGCCGTGTCCGCCAGCCCCTTCCGGGCGCCGTGCGTGGAGATGAAGTACTCCAGCACCGTGAGCCCTTCCCGGAAGTTCGACTTGATGGGGCTCTCGATGATCTCGCCGATGCCGCCCGTCAGCTTCTTCTGCGGCTTGGCCATCAGGCCCCGCATGCCGGCGAGCTGGCGCATCTGGTCCCGGTTCCCCCGGGCCCCGGAGTTCATCATCATGAAGACCGGGTTGAACCCGTCGTTGGCCCGCTCCAGGCGCTGCACCATGGCGTCCGCCACGTCGTTGTTGGCGTGGGTCCAGGTGTCGATCACCTTGTTGTAGCGCTCCCCGTTGGAGATCACGCCGTTCTGGTACGCCCGGGTGAACCGGGCGACCTCCTCGTCGGCGTCGGTCAGGATCTCGCCCTTCTCCTCGGGGATCTGCAGGTCCACGAGCCCGACGCTGATCCCGCCCAGCGTCGAGTACCGGAACCCGAAGTCCTTCAGCGAGTCCAGGAACTCCACGGTCGGGCCGAGCCCCACGTCGCGGTACGCCTGAGCGATGACCTCACCCAGCTCCCGCTTGCCCATGGTCTCGTTCCAGAAGCCCAGCGCCTCGGGAACCACGGAGTTGAAAATCACGCGCCCGACGGTGGTCCGGACCCACTTCCCCTTCCGGGCCTCGCCGGCCTCCTGGTCGGGGTCGCGCCGGTCCACCCAGAAGCGGCACGGCGTGTGGAAGCCCACGTGCTCGAGCGCCAGCGCGGCCTCGGCCTCGGCGAACCGGCCGTAGCGCGGCGCGCCCTCGTACAGCTCGTCGAGCCGCGCCTCGGCCTCCTCGCGCCGCTCCTTGCTCAGCTTCGGCTGCTTGAGCGCCGCCTCGGCGTCCGCGATCTCGATGGACGGCTTGGTCAGGAAGTAGCTCCCGATGACCATGTCCTGCGTCGGGCTCGCCACCGGCCGGCCGTTGGACGGCAGCAGGATGTTGTTGCTGGCCAGCATGAGGACCCGGGCCTCCAGCTGCGCCTCGAAGCTCAGCGGGAGGTGGACGGCCATCTGGTCGCCGTCGAAGTCGGCGTTGAACGCCGCGCAGACCAGCGGGTGGATCCGGATCGCCTTCCCTTCCACCAGCACCGGCTCGAACGCCTGGATCCCCAGGCGGTGCAGCGTGGGCGCCCGGTTCAGCAGCACCGGGTGGTCCTTGATGATGTCCTCGAGCACCTCGTAGACCTTCGGGTCGTCGCGCTCGACGATCTTCTTGGCCCGCTTCACCGTCTCCGCCTCGCCGTGCTTCTCCAGCTCGCGGATGATGAACGGCTTGAACAGCTCCACGGCCATCGCCTTCGGCAG
>JAWVYT010000510.1:0-2249 GCA_033722595.1 Longimicrobiales bacterium | reverse complement strand
GGCTCCTTGACCGCCGCGTCCCCACCGGGCAGCCGGAACGGCCGGAGGTGCCCGACCCGCTCGTACCCGCCGGCCCCGCCCAGGAGCAGCTCGCCGCCCCAGACCGTCCCATCGGGCCCCAATCCCGTTCCGTCCCAGACCACGCCCAGCGCGCGGTCCTCCCCGACATCGGCCAGACAGGAGGCCAGGTGGGCGTGGTGGTGCTGCACGGCGACCCGCCGCAGATCGCGGTCGGCCGCCCACAACGTCGACCCGTATTCCGGGTGCAGGTCGTGGGCGATGGCCACCGGCTCGACGTCGTACAGCTCCAGGAAGTCGTCAATGACCCGGCGGAACGCGTCCAGCGCCTCCGGCGTCTCCAGGTCCCCGATGTGCTGGCTGATGAACACGTCCCGCCCCCGGGACAGCGCCACCGTGTTCTTCAGGTGGCCGCCCACCGCCAGGATGGGCGGGAGCTCCCTGTCGACGCGTACGGGGAGCGGGGCGTACCCCCGGGACCGTCGGATCAGCCGGGGCGCGCCCGCGCTGAGCTGGACCACGCTGTCGTCCACGGGCCGCTCGATCGGCCGGTCATGGAGCAGGAACACGTCCGCGATCCCCCGGAGCCGGTCCCTGGCCTCCTCGCCATCGATGCAGATCGGCTCATCGGTCCGGTTGCCGCTCGTCGCCACCACGGGCCGGCCCACCGCCCGCATCAGCAGGTGATGCAGGGGCGTATACGGCAGCATGAGCCCCAGGTACGGGTTCCCGGGCGCGACCGCGTCGGCCACGGGGGCGTCGGGCCGCCGTTCCAGGAGCACGATAGGCGCCTCCGGCTGCACCAGCAGCGCCTCCGCCTCCGGCGGGACCGTACACAGGCGGCGGGCGTGCTCCAGGTCGGGCACCATGACGGCCAGCGGCTTCGTCGGCCGGTGCTTCCTCGCCCGCAGCCGGGCCACGGCGCCCGCATCCCCGGCGTCGACCAAGAGGTGGAACCCGCCGAGCCCCTTCACCGCCACGATCTCCCCGGCTCGGAGCGCGGCAGCCGCCCCGACGATCGGGTCCTGGTCGCTCCGCGAAGCCCGCCCCGGCCGCTCCAGCCATAGCCGCGGCCCGCACTCCGGGCAGGCCGTGGGCTGGGCGTGGAACCGACGGTCACTGGCGTCCTCGTACTCCGCCCGGCACGCGTCGCACAGCTCGAAGTCGGCCATCGTCGTGTTCGGCCGGTCGTAGGGGAGCCTCCGGATGATGCTGAACCTGGGGCCGCAGTCGGTACAGTTCGTGAACGCGTACCCCTCCCGACGATCCCGCTGCCCGGCCGGATCGGCCGGCGCCGTGTGGAGGCCCACGTCGGCCAGACACGCATCGCACGTGGCCAGGTCCGGCAGCACCGCGGCCACCCGCTCCCCCACCGCCTCGCTGGGCAGGATCGTGAGCCCTTCGAGTCCCTGGACCGGGAGCCACTCCTCCCGCACCTCCTGGATCACCGCCCGCGGCGGCGGACCGGACCGGACGAGGTCGCGGAACGTCCGCAGCGCCGCCGCCTCCCCCTCCACCTCCAGCATCACGCCCCGCGTATCGTTGCGGATCCAGCCCGTGAGACCGTGCTCGGTCGCGGAGCGGTACAGGAACGGGCGGAACCCCACCCCCTGGACCGCCCCCGTCACCTGGATCCGCAGGCGCCGGCGATCGGTCGGGGGGGAGGTCACGCCCACGCGATCCTCTAGGCCGTGGCCGCCGCGCGGGACCCCTCGAGCCGGCCCACCAGCCACTCCAGCCACTCCGCCACGCCCTCACCGGTCCTGCAGGAGATCCGGAACACCGGGACCCCCGGATTCACGATACGGATCCCGCGCTCGTACTCCGCATGGTCGAACTCGAACACGTCCGCCAGGTCGTCCTTGTTCAGCACCACCACGTCGGCCCCCGTGAAGATCCCGGGGTACTTGAAGGGCTTGTCGTGCCCTTCCGGCACGCTGCCGATCACCAGATTCAGGTCGGCCCCGAGCTGGTAGTTGGCCGGGCAGATGAGATTTCCGACGTTCTCGATGAACAGGAGATCGATGGCATCCAGCTCCAGGTGCGGCAGCGCAGAGCGGACCATCGGCGCATCCAGGTGGCAGTTGCCGCCCGTGTTGATCTGGACCACCGGCACGCCTCGCTCCGCGATACGGTCCGCGTCGATGCTGCTCGCCACATCGCCTTCGATCACGCCCGGCCGCAGCGTATCCGGCAGCCCGTCGATCGTGGCCAGGATCGTGGACGTCTTC
>JAWVYT010000509.1:0-2251 GCA_033722595.1 Longimicrobiales bacterium | reverse complement strand
CGTGTCTTCAACTCGCCGCTGGCCGAGGCCAATATCGTCGGGCGGGCGATCGGGATGGCCGTACGGGGGCTGAAGCCGGTCGTGGAGATCCAGTTCTTCGACTACATCTGGCCGGCGTTCATGCAGCTGAGGAACGAGCTGGCCACGCTCCGCTACCGGAGCGGCGGGACGTGGAGCGCGCCCGTCGTGGTGCGGACCACGTATGGCGGGTACCTCAAGGGCGGCGCCATCTACCACAGCCAGACGGGGGAGACGCTGTTCACGCACTCACCGGGACTTCGGGTGGTGATGCCCTCCAACGCGCTGGACGCCGCCGGGCTCCTCCGGACCGCCATCCGGTGCGACGACCCCGTCATCTTCCTGGAGCACAAGCACCTCTACCGCCAGGTCTACAACAAGAGCCCGTATCCCGGGTCCGACTACATGGTCCCGTTCGGGAAGGCGAAGGTCGTCCGGGAGGGCACGGACCTGACCGTCGTCACGTGCGGCGCCGTGGTGAAGCGGTCGCTGGACGCCGCGGCGAGGGCGGAGAAGGAGCACGGGATCAGCACCGAGGTCATCGACCTGCGGAGTCTGAACCCGCTGGACATGGATACCATCGCCGAGAGCGTCAAGAAGACGAACAAGGTGATCGTGGCGTACGAGGACGCGCTGAGCTGGGGGATCGGCTCCGAGATCAGCGCCCGCATCGCCAGCGACGTCTTCGAGTGGCTGGATGGGCCGGTGAAGCGCGTGGCGAGCCTCGACACGTGGGTGGCCTATAGCCCGCAGCTCGAGGCGGCGATCCTGCCCAGCGCGGACGACGTGCTGGAGTCGATCCGGGAGCTGGCGGAGTACTAGACGGCCTGCGTTCCCGGCGCGGTGGGCGTCTGGGTGATGCGGACCGGCACGACGCCCTCCCCCGTAACGCGACTCGTGGCTATCGTACGTCCATGGCTTCGACCGGCCGGTTCCTCCGCGAGTTCCTCCGCCCCGATCCCGAGGCGGTAGTCCGGGAAGAGACACGCTACCTGAGGGATGACGAGACGCTCGCGGCGACCCTCTACCGACCGGCCCGGGCTGTGGCGGGCGGCGCGCGCCCGCTCCCGGCGTGGGTGGTGCTCCACGGGCTGACCCGCCGGGGCCGGGAGCACGAGTCGCTGGACCCGTTCGCCCGGGCGCTGGCCGCCTCCGGAGCCGCGGTGCTGGTCCCGGACATCCCGGAGTGGCGGGGGCTCCGGGTCGCGCCTCGCGCGGCGGGCACCACCATCCGGGCCGTGGCGGCGGACGCGGCCGATCGCTCGTTCATCGACCCCGCCCGGATCGGCGTGATCGGGTTCTCCTTCGGCGGCACCCACGCCCTGATGGCGGCGGCGGATCCGGCCGTGGCCGATCGAGTGGCCGCCGTGGTCTCCTGGGGCGGGTACGCCAGCCTCCGCCGGACGCTGCACTTCGCCTTCACCGGGGACCACGAGCTGGATGGCGCGTCCCACCACCTGGAGCCCGACCCGTACGGTCGGTGGATCTTCGCCGGGAACTACCTGACCGCGGTCCCCCAGCACGCGGACGATGCCGCCGCGGCCGACGCGCTCCTCTGGCTGGCCCGCAAGGTCGGCGAGCGGAAGATCATGGCCTGGGAGCCGGCCACCGACCCGTTGAAGGCGGAAGCCCGGCGTCGGCTCCCGCCGGGGCAGCAGCCGATCTTCGACCTGGTGGCGCCGCCGACCGACGCGGCGGTGACCGCCGCGGACCGGCAGCGGCTGGCCGACCTCGCCGAGCGGCTGGTGGGGCCCTCGGTCCGCACCGATCCGCTCCTGGAGCCGTCGGACCATCTGGACCGGGTAGACGTACCGGTCTTCCTGGCCCACGGACGCGAGGACCGGCTCGTGCCGTGGACGGAGCTGGTCCGGCTCCGGCGGGCGCTGCCGTCGGATCGGGTGCGGGACAGCGTGGTGACGGGGCTGTTCGCTCACTCGTTCGGAGAGCGATGGCTCCCCACACCCGCCATGCTGGCCGATGCGGTCCGGGTGGCCCGGGCTATCCGTCGGCTGGTCCGTCTGATCTGACGGGTCGGACCGCCTCGATCCCCGCCCGGATCCGCTCCATGGACCAGCGGGTCGCCTCCGCATCGCCCGCCTCGACGGAGAACCGGCCGGGCTCCACGGCGATCGTCACCCGGGCCATGGAGTGGTGTCCTCCGCCCGCGCCCGGCTCCTCCGAGAGCTCCCGGGCCAGCGCCCCGGCGCCCACGGCGCCGCCGACCCGGCGGATG
>JAWVYT010000508.1:0-2261 GCA_033722595.1 Longimicrobiales bacterium | reverse complement strand
CCGAGCCGGGACCGGACGGGGCCCCTCTCCCGGTGCCCTCCTCCGCCGGGTCCGCGTCCGGTTCCCGGGCGTTCTCCTGCAGCACCCGGAGGTAGGGGAGGTAGAAGTCCCGCGCGGCGAGGCGGTAGCCGGTGGACTTCTCGGCGCCGTAGTCGATGCTGTAGTCGACGGAGTTGATGGGGACGCCGAGGTCCCGGAGCTCGTCCTTGTCCCGCTCGAACATGCGCTGGACGGTGGCCCGGTCCTTCGGGTCGCCGGTCCGCCACCGCTGGGCGTAGCTGGGGACGCCCTCCATGATCTCGTCCACGGCCACGGGCAGCTGCCGCTTCACGAGGAAGGCGATCAGGTCCAGCCAGCGCTGGGTCTTGGAGATCTGCACGTCGTCCCGGGTGCTCATTGGATGCACGCCCGCATCGTCCGACCGCCCGGGGTTCGCGAAAGGGGTTCGCTGGGCTTGCGGCCTGCGGGATAATGAGGGTCTGCAACCGCTTTCGCAATGGCGGGATGGCCGATTCGGCCAGGGTGGTGGCTCATGGGGGCATAGTGGTGTGCGGGACCGAGTCCGGTGTCTCCGCCAAGATGCGGAGGGGGTGTGACAGTCGGGCTCGCGATGGGCGGCTCGCGGCTCGCGGTTGGCGGCTCAGCGGTTGGGGGCTTCCAGCGCGACCCGCGTCCGACCGCCTCGTGTGAGGCGGGTCACGGGACGCCGCCGTGCCCGAGCCGGTCTCGGGCGAGGCCCGGCTGCCGCGGCCCCGGGATCCGTGTCCGTCTGGCGTGACCGCGATCCGGCTGTTCCCGGCCGGAGATTCAGACGGCGTCTCGCCGTCAGCTCCCTCCGGAGATGAACGTGACGATGTTCACCAGGAGCTGGCGGACCTCCGGGGCCCAGATGTCGTCGCCGTCGTACTGGCCGGCCATGTTCCAGTGGACGGTGCGGCCGTCGCCCCATCGGCCCGCTACCACGGCGTCACCGCTCACGGAGCCGGTGATGACCACGACGGCCTCCTTGGCGGCGGCGGTGTCGGCCACGACGTAGGCGTAGGACCAGCCGCTGTCGGGCACGGCGAAGGTCGCGGGCAGGCCATCGGCGATGGGGTGCCCGGCCATCTCGACGGTGTAGTCCTCGGTGCCGTAGTCGTAGTCGTAGTCGTAGACGGCCGGGGCGATGGCGGCCACGTCGTCGTAGTCGCCGCGGCCGGCGTTCCAGAGCAGCCACTCGGTGGTCATCAGACCGCCGCCAGCGGCCACGAAGTCGATGAGGGCGGCCTGTACCGAGTCGGCGACGGCAAAGCCGTAGTCGTAGCCGTTGAGGAAGATCACGGCCGAGATGCTGTCCAGGCCCGTCCCGTCCCACTGGTAGTACGGCGGGCCGAGCACCACGTCGACCCCGGCCTCGGTCAGGATGGTGTAGACGCTGTCCTCGGTTGCCTCATCGCCGAGGATCAGGACCGGGTCGGGGGGCGTGATCTCCGGGGCGGGCTCGGCCGGGTCCTCGCCGCACGCCACGGCGATGCTCGCGACCAGCGCCGCGAGCCCGAGGAGGATCAGCCTGCCGGACCGGGGGTTCCGGAACGTCATGGGGGGCTCCGTAGTGCGAGGAGGGGAGTGGTCCGACCAAAATAACAACCGGCGCGCCGGCAGGTCCAGAGTGTTGACGGCGGGATCGGGGCCCTTGCCCTCGTGCCCGGTTCAGGTAAGATTCGATTGAGTAAGGATATTTTGAGTAAATTTTCTCTTACCCAGAGCGCCATGGGACAGCCGTTTGCGACGCAGCGGGTGGTGGGCGGGGCCGACTTCACGGACCGCGAGCCGGAGGTCCGGCGGGTGGTGCAGGCCATGGAGCGGCGGGACCGGCTGGTGCTGTACGGGGAGCGTCGGATGGGGAAGAGCTCGGTGATCGCCCACGCCCGGCAGCGGTTCGAGGACGCGGGCGGCCGGGTCATCGGCGTTGACGCCTGGACGTTCGCGGACCTGGCGGAGCTGAACGCGGCGATCCTGCGGGCGATCCCCATGGACTGGGTGGTGGGCGAGCGGCTGCACCGTCTGCTGGGCTCGCTGCGCTCGCTGGTCAGTGTGTCGGTCACGGAGGACGGCCGTCCCGTGCTGCGCCTGTCGGGGCCGGCCCACGACCCGCCGGACCCGGCCGCCGCGCTGGGTCGGATCCTGCGCGGGATCGATGAGCTCGCGGCGGAGACGGGTCGTCGTGTGGCGGTGGTGATCGACGAGTTCCAGCAGCTGGGCGAGGTGCACGAAGGGGCGGG
>JAWVYT010000507.1:0-2263 GCA_033722595.1 Longimicrobiales bacterium | reverse complement strand
TGGACCTGGTCCCACGTGTAGCCCAGCACCTCGACCAGGAAGAGCTCCAGGACCCGGTGCCGCCGGATCATCCGGATGGCCTCCCGCCGCCCCCGGGCCGTAAGGCGCGCGCCCTGGTAGCGCTGGTGCTCGACCAGCCCCTGCTCGCCCAGGCGCTTCAGCATCCCCGTGACCGAGCCCGGGGCCACGTTCAGCCGCTCCGCGATGGCGGACGTGCCCACGGCCTGGTCGCCCTCCGAGAGCTGGAAGATCGCCTTGAGATAGTCCTGAACGGCGGGTGTCGGCATGTCGGGAGGGTACCGCCCCCGCGCGCGACGCCGCAACCGGACGGGGACGTCCCTACATCGAAACCAAGGGATCTCCGACAGACAGATGCGCCCCGGATCGGCAGATTGATTCGGGCGGGTCCCTTCGCTTTTCCCGGAGAGAGGCGCCATGTACGACCGGATCATCGTTCCCATCGACGAGGGCCGAACGGAGGCCCTGGACCAGGCCCGGCCGCTGGCCAGGGAGCTGGGCTGCGAGCTGACGCTGCTCCACGTGCACTACCCCCGAGAGGCGCCGGCCGAGCTGGAGGCGCTCCCGCAGTACCGCTATCAGGGTGTGGTCGAGACGTGGGACGAGCGGGATCTGGAAGCCGAGGCCCACGAGGTGGAGTGGCTGGCGTCCCTCGCCGACGATGTCGCGGAGCTCGAGCCGGAGCTCACGGTCTCGAGCCGCGTCGTCCACGCACCCCTGGCCCGGTCCCTCTCCGTGGGCGATGCGTCGGTTCTGGTCCTGGCGCCCGCTCAGGACATTCGGATCGACGGCCTGAACCGTACCGTGATCGAGCTGCTCCGCGGTGGCGGTGTGCCGATCCTGGTGTACCCGCCGGGGACACCGATGCTGCCGATCCGGAGGATGGTCATCCCGTTGGACGGCTCGTCGTTCTCCACGGAGGTGCTGGGTCCCGCGCTGGACTTCGCACGGGTCACCGGGACGCGGATCTCGCTCCTGGAGGTGGTGACCCGGACCGGCGGCCTGGTCCGGATGTTCCGCCCGAGCGGGCGGTCGGCGGAGGCGGCCGAGCAGTTCCTCCGCGAGGTCCGGGCATCGATCCCGCCGGAGTACGGGTCGGTGGACGTCCGGGTGGTGGAGGAGGGGAACGCCGCCGCGGGCATCGTGCGGGAGACGCACCGGGAGGACGTGGACCTCGTCGCCATGGCGACCCACGGACGGGGCGGGCTCCGGCGGCTGGTGCTCGGCAGCGTGGCCGAGAGCGTGGTCCGGGGAGCCCGGTCGCCCGTGCTCCTCTATCGGCCGACCGGCGTGGACGCGAGGCGGGCGCCGAGCGACACGACGAAAGCCACCACGGCGTAGCCCCCGGTCGGCGAGTCCGGGCGGATGCCCACCGCGGGCCATCCGCCTATCTTCCCGGACCATGCCACACGACCACGACTTCATCGTCGTGGGCTCCGGATTCGGCGGGAGCGTGGCCGGCCTCCGCCTCACCGAGGCCGGGTATCGCGTCCTCATGCTGGAGAAGGGGCCCCGCTTCGAGGCCGATGACTTCGCCCGGACCAACTGGAACCTGCGCCGGTGGCTGTGGGCGCCGCGGCTCGGGCTCCGGGGCCCCTTCCGGATGACGTTCCTGCGGCATCTGACGGCGCTGTCGGGCGTGGGCGTCGGCGGCGGATCGCTGGTCTATGCCGGCGTTCTCCAGGAGCCGCGCGACGGGTTCTTCACCGCACCCTCATGGTCCTACCTGGCCGACTGGCGGGCGGAGCTGGAGCCCCACTATGTGACGGCGCGCCGGATGCTCGGCGCCGAGACCGTGCCGTTCCATACCTACCCGGACGACGTGGTCGCGGGGGTCGCCCGGGAGCTGGGCCGCGAGGAGCACCACGCGCCCACGACCGTAAGCGTCTACTTCGGCGAGCCCGGGAAGACGGTGCCCGACCCCTACTTCGACGGCGAGGGGCCCGAGCGCACGGGATGCATCCACTGCGGTGGGTGCATGGTCGGATGCCGGTATGGCGCCAAGAACACCCTGGACCGCAACTACCTGTGGCTCGCGGAGCGGAAAGGCCTCGCGATCCGCGCGGAAGCCGAGGTGGTCGCCGTGCGCCGCACGGAGAACGGCTACGCCGTCGAGACCCGGGAGGGCCGCAGGCCCCTGCGACGACGACGCACGTACACCGCCCGCCGCGTGATCCTCGCCGGCGGCGTCCTCGGTACCGTGCCGCTCCTGCTCCGGATGCAGGAAGATCCCGACGGCCTGCCG
>JAWVYT010000506.1:0-2267 GCA_033722595.1 Longimicrobiales bacterium | reverse complement strand
GATCTCGTTCATGATCGCCTTCAGCCGCTCCTCGAACTGGCCCCGGTACTTGGTCCCGGCGATCACCGCCGCCATGTCCAGCGCCAGCACCCGGTGGTCCGCCAGGCTGTCGGGGACCTCGCCGCCCGCGATCAGCTGGGCCAGGCCCTCCACGATCGCCGTCTTCCCGACGCCCGCCTCCCCGATGAGCACCGGGTTGTTCTTCTTCCGGCGGCTCAGGACCTCCATGACCCGCTCGATCTCGGCTTCCCGACCGATGGTCGGATCCAGCTCGTCGTTCCGGGCCAGGTCCGTGAGGTCGCGGCAGAAGTGGTCCAGGGCCGGCGTCTTGGACTTCTTCTCGCCCTTGGACGAGCCGCCGCCGGACGACGACTGCCCGCCGCCGCTCCCGCCGCCGGGCGACGAGGGCTGCGTCGGGTTCACGTCGCTGCCGAGCAGCTTGAGCGTCTCGTTGCGGGCGTCGTCCAGCGTCAGGCCCAGGGAGTTCAGCACCTGGGCGGCGATCCCCTTCTCCTCGCGCAGCAGCCCGAGCAGCAGGTGCTCGGTCCCCACGTACGAGTGGTTCAGCTCCCGCGCCTCGGCCATGGCGTACTCCAGCACCTTCTTCGCCCGGGACGTGTACGGCAGCTCGCCCAGCGCGATGGTGGCCTTCCCCTTCTTGACCGACTCCTCGATCCGCTCGTGGATCTGCTCGAGGTCCACGTTGAGATTCGTGAGCACGGCCGCCGCAACCCCCTCGCCCTCGCGGATCAGCCCCAGGAGAATGTGCTCCGTCCCCACGTAGTCGTGCTGAAGACGGATGGCTTCCTCCCGCGCCATGGCGAGTACTTTCCGAACCCTGTCTGTGAAGTTGTAATTCATCCGTCCCTCGCAGCGGGAGTCGTCTGCGGACGACCCACCTATTCTTCCTTCGAGTCCCCATCGCCCCCACGCGGGGCGTCCGGGTCCAGATCCGACTCGCCGGCCAGCGTCTGCCGCACGTACGACGCGCGGTGCAGGTCCAGCTCCTGGTCCGTCAGCGTCCGTCCGGCCACCTGCTCCAGGTGCGCGGGCTGGGCGTAGATCATGATCTTGTTCAGCGTGTATACACTGAGGCCGGAGAGCAGTTTCATGCTCGCTCCCAGGCGCACGCCGCTGAGCAGGTTCATGACCTCCTCGAACGACAGGGACCGAGCATAACGGAGGAGGCCGTACGCTCGCCAGATCTTGTCCTCCATGACGGCCGGCGCCTCGCGCATCAGCACGGTCCGGGCCTGCATCTCGTACTGGATCACCTGCCGGACGATCTTGTGGAGGTGATCGATCAGGTCCTCCTCCGGCTTCCCCAGGGTGGTCTGGTTCGAGACCTGGAAGAAGTTGCCCACGACCTCGGACCCCTCGCCGTACAGCCCCCGGAACGTGAGCCCGACCTGCCCGATCCCCTGCAGGACCTTGCCGATCTCCTTGGTCAGGACCAGCCCGGGGAGGTGCATCAGCACCGAGGCCCGGAGCCCCGTTCCCACGTTCGTCGGGCAGCTGGTCAGGTAGCCGAACTCGTGGTGGAACGCCATCGGCAGCTCCTGCCCCAGCTCTTCGTCCAGGGCGTCCACCTGGCCGTACGCCTCCCGAAGCCGGAGCCCGGACATGAGGCTCTGGAGCCGGAGGTGGTCCTCCTCGTTCACCATGACGCCCGCCTGCTCCGCGGGCCCCATGATGAGGCCGGCGCCCGCGTGCGGGCCCGGCGCCCCCTCGCCGACCAGCTCCCTGGAGACCAGGTGCCGCTCCAGAAGCACGAGGCGGGAGAGCCGGGGCAGAGAGGCCACGTCGACCGACACGCCCTCCTTGAGGATCGTTCCCCGGTCCGCAGCCCGCTGGACGCTGCTCAGGATCCGGAGACGCTCCTCGTCCTCGATCCGGGGGCTGAACGCGTGCCCCTGGAGGTTACGGGCCAGCCGTACCCGGGTGGAGAGGACGATGTCGGCGTTCGGGCCGCTCGCCTCGAGCCAGGCGAGGCCGAAGTCGCGTACGCCCTCGAGGTCGATCATGGGGACGCTCCCTCCAGCGCCTGGATCTGGTCCCGGAGCTCCGCGGCGCGCTCGAACTCCTCCTTCTCCACGGCCACCGTCAGCTTCCGCCGGAGCCGCGACAGCTGCTCGGTCCGCTCGGCTTCGGAGGGGTCCGGCGGCAGGTAGATCTTGCCCACGTGCTGCGTGCCGCCGTGGAGCCGGCGGAACAGGCCGCGGAGGTGGGCGTCGAAGGTCACGTAGCAGTGGGAGCAGCCCAGCCGG
>JAWVYT010000505.1:0-2276 GCA_033722595.1 Longimicrobiales bacterium | reverse complement strand
GTCCAGTCGATCCCGTTCCCCGACCCCGGGTCCCGGATCGTGGTGACGCCGTGGGCGAGCCACAGCTTGTGGACGTACTCCGCGGGCGTGCCCTGGGCGCTCCCGCCCTGGTGGGCGTGGAGGTCCACGAAGCCCGGCAGCACGTACATCCCGTGGGCGTCGATCTCACGCGTGGCACCGGTGGGCCGGCCCTCGTCGTCGATGGGGAGCCCCGGCGTGCCCACGCTCCGGATCTCCGTGATCCGGTTGCCCTCGATCACGAGGTCCATGGGGCCGATGGGCGGAGCGCCCGTCCCGTCGACCACGGTCACGCCCCGGATGATCAACCGCTCGAACGGGCCCTCCCCGTCGGTCCGGTCCGGCGAGTGGGAGACGCCGGCCTCCTGAGCCGCAAGGCTCCCGGCCCCCACCAGCACCAGCACCATCGTCCACGCGAGACCGCGTCGCCGCTGCACCATCGCTCGTCCCCTCTCCGGTTCCGGTTCACCCAGCGGGGAGCTCAGACCGGCGAGTCGACCGCCGCGAGCCCCGCGTGCTCGTAGCGCTCCTGGAGGCTCATGACCTCCCGCTTCCGCCGCGTCAGCGCGATGACCGCGTCGGCCGCAGCGCTCGCCGCCGACATCGTGGTGCAGTACGGCACGTCGTACGCGATGGCCGTGCGCCGCATGGCGTAGTCGTCGTACTGCGACTTCTTGCCCAGCGGCGTGTTGATCAGCAGCTGGACGTCGCCGCTGATGATCCCGTCCGAGATGTCCGGCCGGCCCTGGCCCACCTTGAAGATCGCCTCTGCCGGGATCCCGCGGCCGCGGAGGTAGCGAGCGGTGCCGTCCGTCGCCCGGATGGTGAACCCGAGCTCGTGGAACCGCCGGACGATGGGCGTCACGGTCGGCTTGTCCCGGTCGTTGACCGTCACCACGAGGGCGCCTTCCGTGGGCAGCGATGCCCGGGCCGAGATCTGGGCCTTCGCGAACGCCATCCCGAACGACGAGTCGAAGCCCATGACCTCGCCGGTGGACCGCATCTCCGGCCCCAGGATCACGTCGACGTCGAACTTGTCGAACGGGAACACGGCCTCCTTCACCGCCACAGCCGCCGGTACCGGCTCCAGCTCCGGGTCGAGCCCGGCATCGGCCAGCGAGCGGCCGGCCATGACGCTGGACGCGATCCGAGCGAACGGGATTCCGGTGGCCTTCGACACGAACGGCACCGTGCGACTCGCCCGCGGGTTCACCTCCAGTACGTAGACCGTCCCGTCCATCACGGCGAACTGGACGTTGATCAGCCCTACGACCCCCAGCTCCTGCGCGAACCGGCGGGCCATGCGCTTCATCGTCGCCACCTCCTCGTCCTTCAGGAGGTACGGCGGCAGCACGCACGCCGAGTCGCCGGAGTGCACACCGGCGTCCTCGATGTGCTGCATCACGCCCGCGATGACGGCGTCCTCCCCGTCGCAGACCGCGTCCACGTCCGCCTCGAAGGCGTCCTCCAGGAACCGGTCGATGAGGACCGGCCGGTCGGGGCTCGCCCGCACCGCGCGCTCGAAATAGCTCCGCAGCGACGGCTCGTCGTAGACGATCTCCATGGCCCGGCCGCCCAGCACGTACGACGGGCGGACGAGCACCGGGTACCCGACGTCGTCCGCCACCTTCACGGCCTGCTCCACGTCCGTCGCGATCCCGTTGGGCGGCACCTCGGCCCCGATGGCGCGGCACAGCGCTGCGAACCGGTCCCGGTCCTCCGCCCGGTCGATGGCGTCGGTACTCGTCCCCAGGATCGGGACGCCCAGCGCCTCCAGCGGCTCCGCCAGCTTCAGCGGCGTCTGTCCCCCGAGCTGGACGATCAGCCCCTCGGGCCGCTCCCGCTCCACGATCTCCAGCACGTCCTCGAGCGTCAACGGCTCGAAGTAGAGCCGGTCGCTCACGTCGAAGTCGGTGGACACGGTCTCCGGGTTCGAGTTCACCATGATGGTCTCGAACCCGTCCTCCCGGAGCGCCAGCGCCGCCTGCACGCAGCAGTAGTCGAACTCGATCCCCTGCCCGATCCGGTTCGGTCCGCTGCCCAGGATCATGACCTTCCGCCGGTCCGTGGGCGGCGCCTCCGTCTCGTCCTCGTACGCGCTGTACAGGTACGGCGTCGCCGCCGGGAACTCGCCGGCGCACGTGTCCACCATCTGGTAGGTGGGCCGGACGTCCAGCTCCCAGCGCAGCTCCCGCACCGCCCGCTCCGTCACGCCCCGGAGCCGCGCCAGCTGCGAGTCCGAGAACCCCATCCGCTTC
>JAWVYT010000504.1:0-2299 GCA_033722595.1 Longimicrobiales bacterium | reverse complement strand
CGGCTGGTACCTCGACCTCCGGAAGTACGGCGGGTTCCCACACTCCGGGTTCGGGCTCGGCCTGGAGCGCACCTGCGCGTGGATCACCGGGCGCCGGCACATCCGGGAGTTCATCCCGTTCCCCCGCATGATCAACCGGCTGTACCCGTAGGGACGGCCGGGCTCAGCTCTCCCCGGCCTTCACCTCCTGCCACAGCGCTTCCAGCTCGTCCAGCGACGCGCTCTGCAGGCCGACGTCGCGCTCGGCGGCCAGCGCCTCGAGCGCCTGGAACCGGCGCGTGAACTTCGCGTTGGCACCGTGCAGCGCGGTGAGGGCATGGGCGCCGGCCAGCCGGGTCAGGTTGACGACGGCAAAGAGGAGGTCGCCCAGCTCCTCCTCCAGCGCCGCGTCCGCCGGACCGGACGGCGAGGACTCGCGACGGGTCGGTGCGGCGTCGGAGACCCCGTCGATGGCGCGGCCACGATCCGTGTCGGAGCCAGCATCGACGTCCGAGCCATGATCGAGATCGGATCGGTCACCGGTGCCGATCCGCACGGCCTCCAGGGCGACCCGGACCTCCTCGAGCTCCTCGGCCACCTTCTCGAACGCGCCCATGGCGTCGTCCCAGTCGAAGCCCACGCCGGCCACCCGGTCCTGGATCCGATGGGCCCGGCTCAGCGGGTCGAGGCTCTTCGCGACGCCGTGGAGCAGGGAGGCGTCGTCGTCGCGCTCCAGGGCCTTCAGCGATTCCCAGTCCTCCGGCTCGCCCCCGCCGCCGAAGAGGTGCGGGTGCCGGCGCTCCATCTTGGCGATCACGGTGTCGGCCACGGCACCGGCATCGAACCGGTCGTCCTCTTCCGCGATGACGAGCTGGAACGCGACGTTGAGCAGGAGGTCGCCCAGCTCGGAGCGGAGCGCGCCGTCGTCGCCGTCGGCGATGGCGTCGGCAGTCTCGTGGGCCTCCTCCAGCAGGTACGGGATCAGCGACCGGGACGTCTGGGCGGCGTCCCAGGGGCAGTGGGCTCGGAGGTACCGAACCAGGTCCATGACGCGGGTGAGCGCGTCCGATTGCTTCGGGTCCACGGGGCGCCTATACTATTCAGTCTTTGGGGGTTATGGCAATCTCTGACACGCGCGCATGGGTCGAGGTGGACCTCGACGCACTGCGCGCGAACTACGATACGGTGCGGCGGACCGCGGGCACCGCGGTGCTGCCCATGGTCAAGGCCGACGGCTACGGGGTCGGGGCGGCGCGGGTGATCCGCGCGTTGGAGCCCCGGGACCCGTGGGGCTACGGGGTGGCGACGGCCGCGGAGGGCGCCGAGCTCCGGGAGCTGGGCGTCGAGCGCCCGATCCTGGTCATGAGCCCGCTGCCGGCCGGCGATGTCGAGGCGGCCGCGGCGGCCGGGCTGACGGCGTCGATCTCGTCGCTGGCGGGGCTCGACGCGTGGGCCCGGGCGGCGGAGGCGGTCGACGACGGACTCGACTTCCACGTCGAGATCGACACCGGGATGGGCCGATCGGGCTTCGACTGGCGACGGATCGGGGCCTGGGGCCCGGCCGTACGGGACCGCACGGGGCCGGCGCTCCGGTGGGCGGGGGTGTTCACGCACTTCCACAGCGCGGATGCCTCGGCCCCCGATGCGACGGTCCGGCAGTGGGAACGTTTCGGGGAATCGCTCGTACAACTGCCCGTGCCGGAGCGGGCGATGGTGCACGCGTCGGCGAGCGCCGCGGCGCTCCGGTGGCCCGAGTACCGCCTGGACGCGGTCCGGCCGGGGATCTTCCTGTACGGGGGGGACCCGGCGCCCGGGGTGGAGGCGGTCCCGAAGCCGGAGCCCGTGGTTGCGGTGCGGGCGCGGCTCCTGCTGGTGCGGACGGTGCCGGCCGGGTCGACGGTGGGCTACGGCGCGACGTACACGGCCGGGTCCGACGAGCGCTGGGGCACGCTGGCCATCGGGTACGGCGATGGCGTACCGCGAGCGCTGGGCAACCGGGGCCGGGCGCTGGTCCGGGGTCGGCGGGTGCCGATCATCGGGCGGGTCAGCATGGACCTGATTACCGTGAGGCTGGACGACGTGCCGGAGGCGGCGCCGGGGGATGTGGTGACGCTGATCGGCCGGGACGGCGAGGAGACGATCACCGTGGACGACGTGGCGGGGCAGGTCGGGACCATCGGGTACGAGGTCCTGACGGGGCTCAGCCCGCGGCTCCCGCGGTTCGCGCGAGGCAGCACCGAGGAGAGCGAGACGGCATAGATGCGGCGGATACGGAAGATCGGCTTCGGGCTGGTCGGTACGGCGGTCCTGGTGGCCGGCT
>JAWVYT010000503.1:0-2300 GCA_033722595.1 Longimicrobiales bacterium | reverse complement strand
TCCCGACAGGGCGACGAGCAGCCCGGAAGACGACGGAGGGAGTCTGGCCGCGTCGTTCTTTACGTGGCCGCGGGCCCTCACCGCGGGGGTCCTGGCTTTCGCCGCCCTGGGGCTCGCGGCCACCGGGTTCATGGGGATGCGTGCCCTGGGGATCGGCCCGGCGGCGACGCTGCTCAGCTCCGGCGCCCTGGAGGCGTCCGATCCGCTGGTCCTGGCCGACTTTGGCAACGCCACGCCCGACTCGACGCTGGGCGTTACGGTGACGGAGGCGCTGCGGACGGACCTGGAGCAGTCGGACGTGCTCCGGCTGGTGGGGTCCACGAAGATCCAGGACGCGCTCCGTCGCATGGAGCGGCCGGCCACGACGGAGATCACGCCCGAGGTGGCCCGTGAGGTCGCGCTCCGTGACGGCTACAAGGCGTACATCACCGGCGAGATCCGGGAGCTGGGCGGCGAGTACATATTGAGCGCCCGGGTGGTGGAGGCCGGCCGGGGTGAGGTGCTGGCGTCGTTCCAGGAGCGGGCGGACAGCGAGGCCGGGATCATCGACGCCATCGACCGGTTGGGGAGCGAGATCCGGGGGAAGGTGGGGGAGTCGCTGGCGTCGATCCGGGCGGAGCCGCCGCTGCCGCAGACCACGTCGGCTTCCCTCGAGGCACTGAGCCAGCTCGCGCAGGGAATGCGAGTGTTCGATCGAGAGGCGGACCAGTTGGCGGCGCTGCGGCACATGGAGGCCGCTGTGGAGCAGGACTCGGCGTTCGCGGGGGCGTGGATCGCTATTGGCGCCGTCCTCGGCAACCTCGGGATCCAGCAGGATCGCAGGCTGGAGGCGCTGGAGCGGGCGTACCGGCACCGGGACCGCTTGACCGAGAAGGAGCGGCACGCCGTCGCGGGGTTCTACTTCACCGACCGGGGCGATTTCGACCGTGCCATAGACGAGTACAGCGCGTACCTGGCCCTCGATTCCACCTCGGAATTTGCCGCAGGTGCCGCCAACAACCTGGCGCTTCTCTACCGCGAGCTCGGAAACCATTCTCGAGCCGTGGAGCTGTTCCGCCAGAGTATCGAGATCAGTGGCTCGGTGGGTGAATCCGGCAGCGCGCTCGCGTATCAGAATTACATCGCAGAGCTGATGTACGCCGAGCGCTACGAGGATGCCCGCGCCGCCATGACAGCGATGGCCGAACGCTACCCTGACCACCGCCGGACCCGATCCATGCGTATTGCGTTCGCCGGGAGTGACGGCGACTACGCGGCCGTGGACTCGCTGGCCGAGGCCTACCTGCGAAACTTCAACGACGCCCTCGAGGGCCGGAGCGGGGGCCGCCAAAACCTGGCCCGGGCGGCAGCGATCCGAGGGCAGTTGGACCGGGCGGTTTCGTACTACGGGGCCGGTGAGCGCGAGGCTGCGAGCAGCGGTTGGAACGGGGAGGCACTCGAATGGGCCGCGCTCCGGATCCGGGCCCGCGCCCTGATGGACCAGGACTTCGAAACGGCGGCGGCGGAGCTGGACGAGGCCCGGGGGCGCTACGGCTACGATACGATCCCGCCGGCCAACGTCCCGTACCCGCTCCTGGCCCACGCCTACGCCCGGTTGGGCGCACCGGACCGGGCCCGGGAAGTCCTGGCCGACTACCGCCGCGAGATCCCGCAGCAGCGCCGGGAGGCCGCGGGGAGCCTGGCATCGGTGGCCCGGGCGCTGGTGGCCATGCAGGAGGGCCGACTGGAAGATGCCGAGGCCGCCCTGAATGAGGCAGGCCGGCGCAGCTTCTGCGAGTTCTGCCGACTCCCGGTCCACGGCATGCTGGCGGAGCGGTCGGGCGAGCAGGATGAAGCCGTCCGGCTGTACACCCGGTACCTCGAGCAGCCCTGGCTTTTCCGGATCGATGACGACGCCCAGCACAAGGTCTTCGTGATCCTCCGCCTGGCCGACCTCCACGAGCAGCTCGGCAACCGGACGGAGGCGGTGCGGTACTACCGAGAATTCATCGACCTCTGGGAGGACGCCGACCCGGAGCTCCAGCCCCGAGTGGACGCGGCCCGGCGGGCGCTGGAGCGGCTGGCGGCTGAGGGCAGCTGACGCGGCGAGAAAGACGGGGCCGTCGCCCCCCAGTCGCCCCCCAGCCTCTAGACTCTAGTCTCTAATCTCTAGTCTCTAATCTCTAGACTCTAGACTCTAGCCTCTAGACTCTAGACTCTAGCCTCTACATCCCTTCCCCCGCCCGCCTCTGCCAGTCCGTGAGCCAGTTCTGGACCCAGATCATGCTCCCCTCCGCGACCTGGCCGAGGGAGAACATGAG
>JAWVYT010000502.1:0-2312 GCA_033722595.1 Longimicrobiales bacterium | reverse complement strand
GTGGCCGGACAAGCAGATCACGTGCGCCGACTGTCACGGGACCGACCACACGGTGATCACGGCGAGCAAGGGGCGGGTCCCGGAGATCCGGTGCGCGGCCTGCCATCCGCAGATCTACCAGGAGCACGTGGTGGACGCCGGGCACTCGTACGGACCGGGCCCGGCGGGGATCGGGACCAACTGGGAGCGCAACATCGCGGTCCCGCACTACGAGCAGATGCCCCGTAAGGTGATGGAGATGGGGTGCGACCCGTGTCACGCCCAGGCCGGGGCCACGGCGGACTCCCTGTGGAGCGACTCGCTGCAGCAGTACATCGACACGAGCAGCCTGACCTATCGGAACGGGTGCATGAGCTGCCACACGCGGCACTCGTTCAGCCTGGAGGAGGCCCGGAAGCCGGAGTCGTGCCACACCTGCCACATGGGGCCCGACCATCCGAACTACGAGGCGTACACGAGCTCGAAGCACGGCGCGATCTACCAGGCCCGCGGCGATGACTGGGACTGGAGCGTGCCGATGGCCGAGGCGGAGTGGGAGGCTCCCACCTGCGCCTACTGCCACATGCTGTACATCGATTCGGCGGGGAACCGCACGTCGAGCCACAACATGACCCGCAAGATCATCTGGGGCATGGGCGTGCAGCCCGCGGGCGGTCAGCTGGAGGACGTGGTCGCCGTGCCGGAGAACCGGGCCCGGCGGAACGAGATGGTGCGGGTCTGCATGACCTGCCACTCCGAGGTGAAGGCCCGGGGCTACCTCCGCTCGGCCGACGCCCACAAGCTGGCCGGTGACGCGCTGGTCATCGAGGCGCGCCAGATCCTGGAAGGGCTGTACCAGGACGGCCTCATCGATCCCAGCCACGGCCAGCTGGCGGCCGGGCTGATCGAGGGCCCCCGGTTCACGGCAACGGAGCTCCCGGCCGGTGCAGCCCAGCACTGGCCCGCCGGCCTGTACTTCAATGTCTCGGCCATCGAGAGGGAGTACTTCGACATGTTCTTCTTCTCGAACCTGAAGTCGTACAAGGGCGCGTTCCACATGAGCCCCGACTACGCGTGGTGGTACGGCTACGCGGACGTCCTGGGGCACCTGGCCCGGATCCGGGACGAGGACCGGGCCATCCGGGAGTTCGAGGCGACGAAGGATCGGGCCTGGTTCATGATCCTCACGGGCCCGCTGATGGTGCTGGCCGTGCTGGGGGCGGTCTGGTGGATTCGGCGCCGCTGGTTCGCAGGTCAGCCGGCCTGAGCGGCGTACGGCCGGATCCTACAGCTCGGCGGCCGCCGGCCCGAAACGTGCCTGCGTTTGCGACGGGCCGGGAACGGAGCCGGTGGAGCCGGGAGCGCACGTGACGAGAGACGAGGCGAAGGAGCTGATCCGGGGCGCGATCCTCGATGAGAGCGGCGACCGAATGGTGGGCACGGCGTGGGGCGACTTCGGCGCCGGGAGCGGGACGTTCACGTTCGCCCTCGCGGAGCTGCTCGGCCCCGACGGACGGATCGTGGCGGTGGACCGGGAGCTCGCGGCGGTTGACGCGCTGCGCCGCGGGCTCCGGGGCCCGACGGGCGAGGATGCGGCGGATGGAGAGGGCCGTCCGGGCTCCGACGCGGCGCGCGTGCTGCCGGTCCGGGGCGACTTCCGGGACCCCACGGCCATCCGGGAGCTCCGCTACACCGCGCTGGACGGGGCGCTCTTCGGGAACGCGCTCCACTTCGACCCGGACCCCGGATCGACGTTGCGGCGGGTCGCCGACGGGCTGACGGCCGACGGACGGCTGGTCGTGATCGAGTACCAGGACCGCCCGCCCAACCCGTGGGTCCCGCACCCGCTCCCCCTGGCCCGCCTCGAGGACGTGGCTGCAGCCGAGGGGCTCGGCGCACCGACCATGGTGGGTGAGCAGCCGTCGTCGTACGGCGGCACCCTCTACTGCGCCTGGCTCGAGGTCTCGTGAACAGCCGACGGCACCGTCTCTGCATCGTGCTGTACTGGAACCCTGCACAGAGACGGGAGCATACATGCCGACCCATCTGACCGATCGCTTCGCGGAGGCGCTCCAGGTCGCCGCGGACTTTCACTCCAACGGCGACGAGAGCGCGCCGCCCCACACCTCGCACCTCCTCCAGGTCGCCGGCCTCGTGCTCGAGGCGGGCGGAGACGAGGACCAGGCCATCGCGGCCCTCTTCCACGATGTGCTGGAGGGCGCGTCGTCCGAGGACGAGGCCGAGGCCCGGCAATCCCGGATCCGCGAGGCCTTCGGTGATGGACCGGCCGACATCGTGATCGCGTGCACCGACGCTCGGGTCGACGGCGAGAG
>JAWVYT010000501.1:0-2330 GCA_033722595.1 Longimicrobiales bacterium | reverse complement strand
GATCGATCCCACCGGTCGGTCCTCGCGCAGGAACGCGACGATCATCAGCAACAGTGTCGCGGTGCAGACCGGCCGTGACCCATCGTCGGCCGGCATCGCGTTCCACTGGGGGCGCGGGCCGGACGGCGAGCCGGCCGCGTTTTTCGCGGACCGGGAAGGCGAGCGCCTCTGGTTCGGGAGCGGGACCCGGGTCGAGGATCGCCTGATCCTGTTCATGGGACGGATCGGCCCGGGGCCCGGGCTCGGATTCGCGAGCCGGGGCTGGACCGCGTTCCTGGTCGAGAACCCCGACGACCCGCCTGCCGCATGGGAGATCACGGAGCTCGACACCCCGGACAACCCGTTGGGTGTATCGGTCGGGTTCGCCGCCTCGCTGCGCCAGGGCGATCACCTCGTCGCCCTCGGCTCGCTGGACCCCGTGAAGTCCCACCCGATCTACGCCGCGCGCTGGACCATAGGGGCCGCCCGGAACGGCCGCCTCATGGAGCCCGAGTGGTGGGCCGGGGAGGCGGGCTGGGTGCCCGACAGCTCCCGCGTCCCGCGCTGGCCGATCTTCGAGCACGGGCAGTCCGAGATATCGATGCACCTCGACACCGTCACCGACCGGTTCCTCGCCGTCCATACCCGGGGCTTCGGGCCCGCCGACGTGATGATCCGGGCGGCCCCGGAGCTCACCGGGCCGTGGACCCCGGGCCGGATGCTCTACCGCCCCCCGGAGTACCACCGGCCCGACATCCTCATCTACGCCGCCAAGGCCCACCCCGAGCTCGAGGGCGCCGACCTGGTGGTCACGTACGCCACGAACAGCCTCGCTCTCGGCGACGTGGTCGCCGACAGCCTCCTCTACTACCCCCGGTTCGTCCGGCTGGAGCGCTGCCCCGCACCGTAGCCCGGGGAGCGCACCGGCCGACGCGCCCCGCCATTGCACGTTCCCCGGCCCCCGTCCCATCTTGGGGTCCGGCGGCCCGACAGGGCCGCGACGCCGTCACCCCCTCAGCGGACAGCCTGCCCATGATCGACCGTCTCGCGGCGCTGCCGGCCCTGGCCGACGTGCCACGCCGGCAGCTGCAGTGGCTCCTGGACCACGGCGAGCTCCACCGCGGCCAGGACGGCGACGCCTATCGCGCGGTGGGCGAGGACGACCTCATCGGGCTCTTCCTCCTGATCTCCGGGCGCTTCTCGGTCCGGGTCGACCAGGGCGGCACGACCCGCGAGGTGAGGGAGGTGACGCCGGGTCGCGTGACGGGGTACCTGCCGTACTCCAGGATGACCGTGCCCCGCGGCTACGTGGTGGCCGACGGACCCGTGGAGTTCCTCTTCATCCGGCTCGAGGACATCCCCGAGATGACCCGCGAGTGCTACGAGTTCACGGCGATCTGCGTGCACGAGATGCTCGACCGGGTCCGGGTCTTCAAGTCCGATGACAAGCGGCAGGAGAAGCTGGCCGCCCTCGGCCGCCTCTCCGCCGGCCTCGCCCACGAGATGAACAACCCCGCCTCCGCGGTCGCCCGCGCCGCGAGCGTCCTGGACGCCGCCCGGGCCGAGCTCGCGGCGGCCGCCCGGGAGCTGGGTGCCGCCCGCCCGGGGAGCGACGGCCTGCGGGCGCTCGAGTCGCTCGACGGGGTCGAAAGCGCTTCGGACACCCCGCCATCCCCCCTGGAGCTGGCCGAGCTCGAGGACGCCATCCTCGAATGGCTCGAGCCCCGCGGACTCGACGTCCGCCTGGCGTACCCGCTGGCGGAGCGGGGGCTGACGGCCGCCGAACTCGAGGCCGCCGAGCCCGCGTTCGAGCCCGATCAGCTCGCGCCGGTGCTGCGGTACCTGGCGGCCGATGGCGCCGCCCGGGCGCTCATCGCGGATATCACGGCGGCGACGGAGCGGATCCACACGCTGGTGGCGGCGGTCAAGAAGCACACGCACATGGACCGGGGCGCCGTCATGGAGCCGATCCGGATCCAGGAGCATCTGGCCGACGTGGTCACGCTCATGCGCTCGAAGGCGTCGCTGAAGGACGCCCGCGTGGAGCTCGACGCGGCGCCGGACCTGCCCGCCGTCACGGCGTCCGTCGCCGATCTGAACCAGGTGTGGATGCACCTCATCGACAACGCCATCGATGCGGTGGGGCCGGCCGGCCGGATCGCCATCGATGTCCGGCGTGACGACGACGGCGTCGTCGTCTGTGTGACCGACGACGGGCCCGGCATCCCCGAGGAGCTCCGGGAGCGCGTGTTCGAGCCGTTCTTCACCACCACGGAGGTGGGCGAGGGTCGCGGGCTCGGACTCGACGTCGTGCGGACCGTGGTCCGGAGCCATCGGGGCACGGTCGAGCT
>JAWVYT010000500.1:0-2342 GCA_033722595.1 Longimicrobiales bacterium | reverse complement strand
GCCTACCGGTACCGTGACGTCGACGGCCACGTCGACGAGTTGGACCGGATCGTCAGTACGCTGGAGGAGGAGACGAACGTACGCTGACCCGGTCGCGGGTCTCCGGCGTCAACGATCGCCCCGGTCGAGGAGCGACCGGACCCGTCGTTCCAGCTCCGTGGGCGTGAACGGCTTCTCCAGGAACGTCTCACCGCTGGTC
Source organism: Longimicrobiales bacterium (assembly GCA_033722595.1). Classification (GTDB taxonomy): domain Bacteria; phylum Gemmatimonadota; class Gemmatimonadetes; order Longimicrobiales; family RSA9; genus JAWVYT01. Next base: position 2,143 of record JAWVYT010000500.1, on the reverse strand, counting down.
TGGATCCCATGGCGGAAGACCTCGTCTTCCGTGTACCCGCTCATGAAGCACACCCGGAGCCCCGTGTCTTGCTCGCGCAGCGCGCGAGCGAGCTCCGGGCCGCTCATCTCGGGCATGACCACGTCGCTGAGCAGCATGTCGACGGTCCCGGGGTGCTCGCGCACCACGGCCAGCGCCCCCGGCCCGCTTTCGGCCGAGAGGACCCGGTAGCCCGCCTTCTCCAGCACCCCCGCGATGAGGCGGCGCACGGACGCTTCGTCCTCCACTACCAGGATCGTCCCGGCTCTCGGAACCGCTTCGACCGGGTCGGGGTCCGACGCGTCGCGGTCGTCTGGACTCGATTCGTCGCACCCGGGGAAGAAGACCCGGAAGGTCGTCCCCGCCCCGGGCGTACTCTCCACCGCGATCCCTCCTCGACTCTGATTCACGATCCCGTGCACCGTCGCGAGACCCAACCCGGTCCCCTCGCCGGGCCCCTTCGTGGTGAAGAACGGCTCGAAGACGCGCTCCATCAGCTCCGGGTCCAGACCGACCCCCGAGTCAGCCACGCTCAGCTCGATGTAGTCGCCCGGAGGGAGCGCTCCGTCGTGCGCAGGGATCGGGCTGCCGGAATGACGGTTCCGGGTTTCGACCGTCAGCGTGCCCCCGTCCGGCATGGCGTCCCGGGCGTTCACACACAGGTTCATGATGACCTGCTGGATCTGCCCCGGATCCAGCCGTGCCGGGGCCAGGTCCGGCTCGAGGGAGGTGGAAAGCGTCACGGTCTCGCCGAGGAGACGGCGGAGCATGGACTCCATCTCGGCGATCGTGGCGTTCAGGTCGAGGACCTCCGGCCGCATCACCTGCTTGCGGCTGAAGGCCAGGAGCTGGCGGGTCAGCTTCGCCGACCGCTCGGCGGCCCGGAGGATTTCGTCCACGTACGCGGCCTCGGCGCCGTCCGGCTCCGCGCGGCCCTGAAGCAGCGTCGCGAAGCCCTGGATGGCCGTCAGCATGTTGTTGAAATCGTGGGCCACGCCGCCGGCCAGCCGACCGACGGCCTCCAGCTTCTGCGACTGACGGAGCTCCTCCTCCCGGTCGGCCAGCTCCCGTTCCGTCTCGAGCCGCTGAACGGCCGCGCCGAGCGCCCCGGCGGCGGCCCGAAGCGCCTCGATCTCGATGGGCGACCACTCCCGCTCCGCGACACAGTCGTCGAAGACCAGCATGCCCCACAGCTCGCCCCGGACCTCGACCGGCACCGCGGCCACCGAACGGATCCCCTGGGCTCGCAGGATCACCCGCTCGGCCTCCGGCAGCTCCGCCACCGGTCCGTAGACGGCCGCCCCGTTCCGGAGCTGACGGATCCACCGGGACATCCCCGCGTCCTCTGCCGCCACGTCCTCGAGCAGCGGGTCGCCGAGCATCCCCGGGACCCCGCGGGCCGTCCATTCCAGCACCAGGGTGGCGAAGTAATCCTCCTCGCGGCGCTGGAGCTGCAGCACCGACACCCGGCTGACATCCGTGGCTTCGCCCAGGCGGGCCAGCCCCTCGTTTGCACCGACCTGCCAGTCCCCGGACCGGAGCAGCTCCGTGCCGGTCTGGCTGACGGCCTCCAGGATCGCGTCCCGCCGCCGAAGCGCTTCCTCCCGGGCCCGGATGGCGCTGATGTCCCGCATGATCGTCGAGACGTGGGAGACCGCCCCCTGCTCGTCCCGGCCGACCACGATTACCTGCGATGTGGGGATCTCGCGCCCGTCGCGGTCGATCAGTGCCGTCTCGCCGGTCCACGATCCCTCGCGGAACGCCGTGGGGAGCCCCTCCTCCTCCACCAGCTTCGCCGCCCAGGCCGGGTGCGCCGCCGTCAGCACGTCGTTCCAGCCACCGTCGGGAGCGCCGGGCAGCCCCCAGTCGCCGCCCTGCCCGTTGCTGTAGAGCAGGCGGCCGTCGACGTCGCGGATGACGACGATGTCGGGGGTGGCGCCCAGGACTTCGGCCATGCGACGCTCGGCCTCCTGCCGACGTCGACCTTCCGTGATGTCCCGAACGACGCCCTGCGTCCCGATGGGCGTCCCCTCGTCCCGGACCAGCGCGGACCGGGCCTCGATTCGCCGCTCCTCCCCGCCCGGCCGCTGGATCCAGAGCTCGATGCGCGCGTCGTCCGCGTCCG
>JAWVYT010000499.1:0-2347 GCA_033722595.1 Longimicrobiales bacterium | reverse complement strand
TGCTGGACCTGGTGGGGGACCGGGACCCGGAGTTCCCGAAGGAGGGGTACTCAGTGCAGTACGCGCCCGAGGTGGTGGCCCGCGTGTGGCGCATGGCCGAGCGCCTCGGCTACGGGCACGTATTCCTCGACCAGCGGGGGATCGCCATCTCCGACGACCACGTGCCCCTCAACCAGGCCGGGATCCGGACGATCAACATCATCGACTTCGACTACGGCCCCGGCAACGCCTACTGGCACACCCTCGAGGACGACCTCGAGAACGTGGCCCCGCGGGGGCTCGGGATCGTGGGCGAGGTGGTGCTGGAGCTGCTCTTCCGGGGCGGCTAGCGCCCGGCCGGCGACCCGGTCGACCGCCGGCCCCGGCCCGGACCGGGCGACGGGACGGGCGCCGGGATGAAGCTCACGAGCGACGAGCACCGCGCGCTGAGCTTCATCGCCGCGCTCCTCCTCCTCAGCGCGGCCGTCCGGCTCCTGGCCCTGCCCGACCCCGTGGACGTCGAGGGCGGCGCCATGGACCTGGCCGCCCACATCGAGGCCGTGGAGGAGGCGGTGGCCGGGAAGGAGGCCATGGAGCGGCCGCTGGAGCCCGGCGAGACGGTGGACCCGAACACGGCGTCACCGGCGGCGCTCGTCCGGCTGCCTCGCGTCGGGCCGGCGCTGGCGGCCAGGATCGTCGCGGACCGGGACGCGAACGGGCGGTTCCGCACGCTCGACGACCTGGGGCGGGTCCCGGGCATCGGGCCGAAGACGCTGGAGGTGCTGGCGCCGCACGTCGGGCTGCGGCCGGCGCCGCCCGGGACGTCCGCGGACGGCAGCGGTCGGGAGACCGCGGCACCGTCGGCACGGAGCGGCGGTCGGGCTCCCGGCACGGAGAGGGGGTTCAGTCGGCCCACGGGGACGCCGACACTCGATATCAACCGGGCCTCGGCGGAGGAGCTGATCACGCTGCCGGGGATCGGGCCGGTACTGGCGGCGAGGATCGTCGCCTACCGGGACTCCGTGGGGCGATTCGATGCGGTCTCGACGCTTGTGGAGGTGAAGGGGATCGGGCCGGCGACGCTGGCCCGGATCGCGGAGCTCGTTGTGGCGCGGTGAGATTGGAGGCTTGACCGTGCGCCCGGTCCCGCTCTAGCTTTCAACGCCTCCCCGGTCAGGCGACCACGACCATCCAAAACGTACACCCGGTCCACCACTTCTTATGGCCATCCAAACATCGAGCACGGACCGTCTGGGGACGATTCTGCTCCGTGAGGGGCTCATCACCCAGGATCAGCTGGATGGTGCGCTCCAGGACTCCAAGTCGAACGGGACCCGGCTCGGGTACTCGCTGATCAAGCTGGGGTTCATCCAGGAGGAGGAGCTGACCCGGATGCTGAGCCGCCAGTACCGGGTCCCGGCGGTGGACATCAACAAGGTCACGGTGGACTCGAAGATCCTGAAGCTGGTCCCGGCGGAGATCGCGCACCGGCACCTGGTGCTGCCGCTGCGGCGGGTGGGACGGACACTGACGGTGGCGATGGCGAACCCGGCGGACCCGAGCGCGGTGGACCAGCTGAAGTTCGTGACGCGTCACGACATCGAGCCGGTGGTGGTGGGCGAGTTCACGCTGAAGAAGCAGATCGACAAGTACTACGGCGTGGAGGAGGACGACACGCTGTCGGAGCTGCTCGATGAGATCGATGAGGACGAGATCGAGGTCATCGAGGAGCGTGAGGAGGAGGTCAACGAGGCGGCGCTGCAGGCGCAGGTCGAGGACGCGCCGGTCGTCAAGCTGATCAACGGGATCCTGACCGACGCGGTGCTGAAGGGGGTCAGCGACGTCCACATCGAGCCGTACGAGAAGGAGCTGCGGGTGCGCTACCGGATCGATGGCGCGCTGCAGGAGGTGATGAAGCCGCCGATGAAGATGAAGGCGGCGCTGATCTCGCGGGTGAAGATCCTGGCCGACCTGAACATCGCGGAGCGTCGGGTCCCGCAGGACGGCCGGATCAAGATGAAGGTGCGGAGCAAGGTCGTCGATTTCCGGGTCTCGACGCTGCCGGTGATCTTCGGCGAGAAGATCGTGCTCCGGATCCTGGACAAGGGCAACCTCACGCTGGACCTGGAGAAGTTCGGGTTCGAGCCGAAGGCCGAGAAGGACTTCATGAAGGCCATCATGAACCCGTACGGGATGGTGCTGGTCACGGGGCCGACGGGGTCGGGGAAGACGACGACGCTGTACAGCGCGCTGTCGAAGATCAACACCGAGGACGTCAACATCATGACGGCCGAGGACCCGGTGGAGTACAACCTCCACGGGATCAACCAGGTCCTGGTCCGGAACGAGATCGGGATGACGTTCGCGG
>JAWVYT010000498.1:0-2350 GCA_033722595.1 Longimicrobiales bacterium | reverse complement strand
CCGCTCGTCCCATCACTGGAAGGGGCGGAGAACCGGGCGACCGGCTCCGCAGGAGTCACGAGCATCACCGAAGGAGCCATCAATGAAGTTCAGTGGTATGAAGGGCACAGCGATCCTCGCTCTGCTCCTCACACTGCCCGCGGCGGCGTGCGATGAGGCAACGGACACGCGCTTCGGCACGGTCGATCTGAAGCTCACCGACGCCACCAGCCACGAGGTGGTGGAGGCGTGGGTGACCTTTACGGACATCTACCTGCAGGGCGAGTCGGGGGAGACGGATCCGCCGGAGGGCCGGACGTACCTGCTGAGGGAGGGGAGCGAGACCCACGAGCTGACAGCGCTGGCGAACAGCGTGGCGGACCTGGTGGTCGGCCAGGAGGTCCCGACAGGCAGCTACGGTCAGCTGCGCGTGGTGATCTCGGAGGCGTGCATCGCGACCAGCGGCGGCTCCGTGTTCTCGTCCAGGGCCGGCTTCGACCGGTGCGGCGCGGCCGACGGCACGCTGCAGATCCCCAGCTTGCAGGAGACGGGCGTAAAGGTTCTGCTGAACGGGCTGCAGGTCGAGGGGGGTCAGGAGGTGCTCCTCCTGGACTTCGACGTATCCCAGTCGTTCGACATGGAGGCGGGCATGGCCGACGTGTGGGTCATGACGCCGGTCATCCGCGGTGCCGACATCGGTTTGACGGCGGGGATCGACGTCACGCTGAGCGAGGGCGACGTCGAGCTGCCGGCGGGTTACGCGCTCGGTGACTTCAGCGCGACGATGCTGCCGACGACGGGGGACGACGCGCAGGTCGCGTTCACCGACGATGATGGGAACGGGACGTTCGAGGTGTCGTTCCAGTTCCTGATCCCTGGCGACGGGCCGTTCGAGGTCCGGCTCAACGCGCCCGAGGGCCTCGATGTGACGGTGGACCCCGGATCGCCAGCGACGGTCAGCCCGGCCAGCGGGGAGACCGCTGCCATCGACTGGACGCTCCAGAGCGCGACGGAGGCCCAGTAGGTCGGCCGTTGAGCGCAGACCGGCCGTGACGGGAAGAGCGGCCTGTCACCGTACCGAAGCCCCCGCCGGCTCCTGTCGGCGGGGGCTTCGTGCATCGCGGAACGGGGGCCGGGCTAGCGGACCCGGAGCCGGATCCCGAGTCGAATCACACGGCCTATGCCGGGGAACCCGGCGACGCTCTGGTACTCGGTGTCCAGCGCGTTCTCCACCCGGATCAGGCCCGTGACCGCCGGGCCGGGGACCGGGAGTGCGTGCTCGGCGGCGAGGTCGACGGTCGCGTAGCCCGGGAGGGTGACCCGGGGCGCGGGGAACCCTGCGGCGAAGTCGAGGTCCTCCCGATCCCCCACGGCGCGCACGGTGATGGCCGCGCTCCCGCGATCGAGGTGGTAGCGGCCCGTGAGCGTGCCGGCCCGTCCGGGGCGCCGGAGGAGCGGCTCTCCCTCGACGAATCCGGCGTCGGTGGCCAGTCCCGGGTCGAGCACCTCGGTCTCCAGGTAGGTGTAGGACCCGTCGAGGCCGACCCGTCCGATGCGGCCCCGTGCCTCGATCTCGAGGCCTCGGGCCGACGCGGCGCCCACGTTGAAGTAGTTCGGATCGCCGGGCTCCGGCGGTGTGAACGTGTACTGGATCAGCCGCTCGAACCGCTGGTCGAACCAGGTGACGGCCACCGTGGCGGAGGCGGCGCCGGCGGTCAGCTCCTGCTCCAGTCCCGCCTCCCAGCTCCGTGACCGCTCCGGCTCCAGCGCGGGGTTGCCGGTATCGCCGAACCCGCTGCCGAATACCTGGTCGAAGGAGGGCTCCTTGAACCCGCGGCCCCAGGCGCCCTTGAGGCGCGTGCCGGTCACCGGCTCGATGGTGGCGCCGAGGCGGTAGGTCTCGAACGTGCCGTACGTGTCGCTCTCGTCGATGCGTCCGCCCAGCGTCAGGTGAACGGCCTCCGCGGGACGGGACAGGACCTGGGCGTAGTATCCGACGGTCGCCCGGTCGTAATCCGCCTCGGCGCTGAACGGACCGAAGCTGCTCTGTGAGCTGTACCGGGTCGACGCCTCGGCGTTTTCCCAGGCAACGCCCACGCTGGCGACCGTCGCCCCGGGCGTCGTTTCCGGCGCCGTCCAGTCGAGCCGGGCATCCACGGTACGGCGAGAGAGCTGCCATTCCAGGGTGGACGCGTAGACGCCGAGCGTGTCGGCGGGTCCGTCCTGGCCGTCGATGGACGCCTGGTCCCGGGTCACCAGCCCCGCCTGGACCCGACCGTCGAGACGCCGGTGGATCCGGAACCCGGCGGTGGCCGTCGTGGTCCACAGCCGTCGGTCGAGCCGGGCGTCCTCGTCGACCAGCGCCCCGGTG
>JAWVYT010000497.1:0-2353 GCA_033722595.1 Longimicrobiales bacterium | reverse complement strand
CTTCTCGTCGTTGAACCACTTCACGGTTCCCTTGGTCATGCCGTACTCCCTGTGTTTGATCTGGTGCCCTCGGGGTCCGGCATCTCCGTACCTCTCGAACTCACCTGACTCTGGGCGATCGCAGCAAAAAGGACCCGGACGTCAGCGCCCAGGTCCCGGTTTCGTTGCTGGTTCCGGCCGTGCCGGAGCGTATCGCCAGCCGCAAGATCGCGGGAGCTGGGCCGCGTGTCAATCGGGGGGTGCGTCGTACCAGTCCCAGCGGCCCAGTGGCAGCTCCGCGGAGCCGTCGCCCCGCGGCTTCACCATCAGAACCTGGCTGATCTCCTGCTTGTTGGCTTCGAAGTCGAGGGCGGAGCCGGCGAACATCAGGTGCCAGGCCCGCCAAGTCGCCTCGCCCACGTCGGCCACCGCCTCCGCCTTGTGCCGCTCGAGCGCGGTCACCCAGCGGCGGAGCGTGAGGGCGTAATGCTCCCGAAGCGCCTCCAGGTCCCGGACGTCGAAGCCCACCTCCTCGGCGTAGCCCAGCGTCTCGCCGATCGGGATGAGCTCGTGGTCCGGGAACACGTACTTGTCCGACATGGTGGGCCCCGGGTGCGGCTCGCCCAGCGGGTTCGCCGTGATGGCATGGTGCAGGTAGCTGCCCCCGGGCCGGAGCAGACGGAAGATGGTGGCGAAGTACTCGGGCGCCCGGGCGCGCCCCACGTGCTCGAACATGCCCACGCTGGCGACACGGTCGAACGCGCCGCTCTCGAGCTCCCGATAGTCGTGCACCTCGACCCTGCAGCGGCCCTCGAGCCCGGCGTCCCGGATCCGCTTCCTGGCCAGCTCGGCCTGCCGTTCGCTCAGCGTGATCCCCAGCGCCGACGCGCCGTATGCGCGGGCGGCGTGGATGATGAGCGCGCCCCAGCCGCAGCCGACGTCCAGCAGCCGGTCACCCTCCCGGATCCGCAGCTTCCGGCAGACCAGATTGAGCTTCCTGAGCTGGGCCGGCTCCAGGTCCTCGTCCGGCCGCCGGAACACCGCGCAGCTGTACACCATGCGCGGGTCGAGGAAGAGCGAGTAGAACCGGTTCGACAGGTCGTAATGGTGCGTGACGGCCGCCCGGTCCCGCTCGATGGAGTGGACCTCGCCACGGAGCTCAGCGGCCGGGATGCGGCCGGTGGGCGGACCGCCGTCGTCGCCGGCGTCGCCGCCCGGAACCTCCAACGTGTCCCCGCCATCCCCGTCCTTCGGCAGCTTCAGCAGCCGGAAGGCGATGCGGGCCCGGCGCCCGAGCCCGATCCGCTGGCGCAGGATCGCCCGGCCGAGCGGGGGCACGGCGTAGATGTCACCCTCGATGGACAGGTCCCCGGCGAGGTACGCCTCGACCAGCGCCGCCTCGCTGCCGGCGCTCAGCAGTGACCGGAGCGCCGAGGGCGTCTCGATGACCAGGGTGAACGCCGGCTCGGTGGCGGCTTCCGGCGCCCACACGGTCCCGTCCCAGAGCCGGACCCGGAAGTTGCGGATGTCGACCCCCGCAAAGAGATCCTTCAGGACGTCGACCGTGGTGGCGGCAGCAGGAGCGGCGGTGGGCATACGGTCCTCCTGGTTCCAGGAGCGGGCCAGCTTCCTCGCATCCATGATGCGGCCCGGGGCGCTCCCGAATCAAGGTCTACGACGTGCCTCCGCCTGCTTCGGGTCGGATCCACGGCGGGCCCGGTAGAGCAGCTCGAGCTCCTCCGCCTGACGGTGCCGGCCGGCCGCTTCCGCCAGTGCCTGCCGGAGCCGGAGCGCCGGCGTGGCCAGGACCTGGTTGGCGAGCTGGAGCCGGTAGAGCGGCGCCGGCAGGATCACCTCGTGCCAGGGCAGCAGTCGCCGGGCCGACAGCGTGTCGCCAGCGCCGAGGAGCCAGCGCGCGGCGGTCAGGCGGTGCACGCCGTTGAGGAACGGGTGGGCGTCACCGTACCGTAAGTGCAGGCTCGTCTCGATGCTCTCGGCCTCGAGCCCGGCGAGGTGCAGGGCGGCCCCGGCGCTGTCGCCCGCCAGGGCCCGGGCGAACCCGGCCAGCGATCGGTCGAGGATCGACGTCCATTCGCCGCCACTCGCCGTCAGAGCGGCTCGGGCCCGGTCCAACCCGATGGGGTCGGCCGCGATCAGGGCCAGGACGCCGTCCAGCCACGCCCGTTCGGCCGCCAGCTCGGGCTCGTCCTCCAGCCCGACCCGCCGCTCTGGCCGGCGAGCCCGGGCGTCGCCGAGAGGGATGGCCCCCTCGAGAGCGCCCACGACGGCGAGTCGGTACGGCACGAGGAGGTCGGCCGCGTCGGTGGCCCCGGCGGCGTAGTCGTCGACGGCCACGAGCGCCGAGTCCCAGGAT
>JAWVYT010000496.1:0-2355 GCA_033722595.1 Longimicrobiales bacterium | reverse complement strand
CGACAACCCGCTGGCCTACACCATCTCGGAGCGCGAGGTCGACGCAGGCACCACGCTCACGATCCGGCTGGCGCCCGGCGGCGGCCAGGCCATCCGGCTCCGGCCGCGCGACTGAGGCTCCGGTCGCGCGACTGAGGCTGCGACCCGGGCGAGTGGCCTCTGGCCCCGGGGGCGTGAGCCTGGGGCCCGACAGCGGCCCGGGCGCCCGCGCGGCGAGGCGGCAACGCTTTCCCCGGCTTCCCCGTCCTATGGGGTGAGGGAGCCGGGGTGTGCCGGCTCCGATCGCAGATCCGCGCACCCGTGCCGCCATGATGCCAGCCGTCCTGCCTCGTCTCGCCCGCCGATCCCTCGGCGCCCTCGTCCTGCTGATGGGCGTGATTACGCCGCTGGCGGGCCAGGCGAGCCTCGATCGCCCGCTGCGGGTCTACCTCGACTGCAGCGAGTTCCGCTGTGACACCGACTTCTACATCGAAGAGGTGTCCTGGGTCGATTTCGTTCGGGACCGGCAGAGCGCCGACGTCCATGTCCTGGCGACGCGGGAGCGGACGGGGGGCGGGGGCGGGTCGTACGTGCTGGAGTTCCGGGGTCGGGCGGAGCTCGAAGGCCAGCGGATCACGCTGCAGGCCTCGACGGAGCCCGACGCCACCGAGGACCAGGTCCGGTCCACGCTGGTGGAAGTGGTCCGCCAGGGCCTGGCGCCGCTCGCGGCGTCGACCTCGGCGGCGCCCCGGGTGGAGGTGCTGCCGCCGGACCCCCGGGCCGGGGACGACGCCCTGACGGTCGCGGATGATCCGTGGGACCGCTGGAGCTTCCGGATCGGTGTGAACGGGCACATGAGCGGCGAGTCCCAGCAGCGGTCGGTGAACACCTCGGGGAACATCACCGCCGCCCGCGTCACCGACGCCTGGAAGATCCAGACCCGGTTCGCGGGGTCCCTTTCCGAGAACGAGTTCCAGCTGACCGACACCACCACGTTCACGAGCACCCGGGAGTCGTACAGCGGGGAGGCTCTGGTGGTGCGGTCGCTGGGCCCGCACTGGTCCGTGGGCGGCTTCGCGTCGTGGCGCCGGTCGACGTTCGCGAACTACGACCACAGCGTCCTCGTGGCCCCGGGAGTGGAGTACAACCTGTTCCCGTACAGCGAGTCGAACCGGCGGATCCTGACGGTCCTGTACGGGGTCGGGCCGCGCTACAACGACTACGACAAGGTCACGCTGTTCGGCCAGACGGAGGAGACGCTCATCGAGCAGAACCTGATCGTGGGCTACGACGTGACACAGCCGTGGGGGAGCGTGGACGTCTCGGTCCACGGCACCCACTACCTCGGCGCGATCGGCGGGGACGTCTCGTGGCCGGATCCCCAGTACAACGTCAACGTGTTCGGCGGTTTCGACGTCCGGGTCTTCAAGGGGCTGTCGCTGCGGCTGCACGGCGGCTTTACCATGGTCCGCGGCCAGATCCATCTCGCGGCCGCGGGGCTGTCCGATGAGGAGATCCTGACCCGTCAGCGGGAGCTGGCGACCGACTACCGGTACTTCTTCTCCTTCGGGCTGGGCTATCGGTTCGGGTCGATCTTCACCAATGTGGTAAATCCCCGGTTCGACGAGGTCCTCTAGCGCCAGCAGGCCCATGGACAGCCACAGACGACGCTTTCTGGCCGCCGCCGCTCTGCTCCTTTCCGGCTGCGCCCCCTCCTCCGCAGTGCCGGCGCCGGCGGTGGATACGCTGCTCACGGTGAACGGGACCGAGCTGTTCGTCCACCGCGAGGGAACGGGCGAGCCGGTGGTCGTGGTCCACGGGGGGCCGCTCCTGGACCACGGGTACCTGGTGGAGCCGCTCCGCCCGCTGACCGACGGTCACGAGCTGATCTTCTACGACCAGCGGCTCAGCGGCCGGTCCGCGGGACGGGTCGACAGCGCGTCGGTGCGTCTGGACACGTTGGTGGCGGATATCGAGGCGATCCGAACGTCGCTGGGACTCGGCCGGATCCACCTGTTGGGCCACTCGTGGGGCGGGCTGCTGGCGGCGAAGTACGCCGCCAGCCACCCGGACCGACTCCGGTCGCTGGTGCTCCTGAGCCCGCTGCCGCCGTCGGCGGAGCTGTGGCAGGCCGAGCGCGAGGCGCAGGCGGCAGCGCTGGAGCCGGCGGACACGGCAGGGATGGGCGCGCTCCGGTCGTCGGAGGCCATCCGCAGGGGCGAGTCCGACGCCGTGGAGACGCTGCTGCGGATGTCGTTCCGGGGTCAGTTCCGGGATCCGTCCAGGGCGATGGAGCTGGAGTTCCACATCCCGGAAGACTACGTGGCCCGGAGCCGACAGCTCCGGTACCTCGCGGGCGACCTCACCGACTACGAT
>JAWVYT010000495.1:0-2356 GCA_033722595.1 Longimicrobiales bacterium | reverse complement strand
GCGGGTACCCGCCCGCCTCCACGACCTCCTTCAGCCCCCGACCCAGCCGGGCGCCGAGCCGCTCGAGCTCGTCGTAGACCTCGGGGTGCTCGCGGAGCCGCGTGAGCGTCGCGATCCCGGCGGCCACGGCCAGCGGGTTGCCCGACAGCGTGCCCGCCTGGTAGACCGGCCCGTCGGGCGCGACCTGGCGCATCAGGTCCTCCCGGCCGCCGAACGCGCCCACGGGCAGCCCGCCCCCGATGACCTTGCCCATGGTGGTCAGGTCCGGCATCACGCCGTACCGCTCCTGGGCGCCCCCGGGCGCGACGCGGAACCCGGTCATCACCTCGTCGAAGACCAGGAGCGCGCCGTGCGCGTCGCACAGCGCGCGCAGCCCCTCCAGGAACCCGTCGGCCGGCGGGACGCACCCCATGTTCCCGGCCACCGGCTCCACGATGACGCCCGCCACCTCGCCGGCGTTCTCCTCCAGCAGCGACCGGACCGAGTCCAGGTCGTTGACCTCCGCCACGAGCGTGTCCTTCGCCGCGCCCTCGGTCACGCCGGGGCTCGACGGGACGCCCAGCGTGGCGGCGCCACTCCCGGCCTCCACCAGGAAGCTGTCGGCGTGCCCGTGGTAGCCGCCCCGGAACTTGATGATCCGGTCCCGGTCGGTGGCGGCCCGGGCCAGCCGGAGCGCGCTCATGGTCGCCTCCGTCCCGGAGTTCACCAGCCGGACCAGCTCCACCGACGGCACCATCTCGACCACCATCCGGGCCAGCTCCACTTCGCCCGCCGTGGGCGCGCCGAACGACGTGCCCTTCGTCAGCGCCACCTCCAGCGCGGCCCGGACGTCGGGGTGGTTGTGCCCCAGGATCATGGGGCCCCACGAGCCCACGTAGTCCAGGTACTCGTTCCCGTCCGCGTCCCACAGCCGCGAGCCCTCCGCCCGCTCGAAGAAGACGGGGGTCCCGCCCACCGAGCCGAAGGCCCGGACCGGGCTGTTCACCCCGCCCGGGATGAGCGCTCTGGCGGCCTCGAACAGCTGCTGACTCCTGGTCTCACTCACCGCTATGACTCCTGTCGCTGCATGACTTCCCGGTTCGTCCGGTCTACAGCCGTTTCGCCAGATCCTTCGCGAAATACGTCAGGATCAGGTCGGCGCCCGCCCGCTTGATGGCGACGACGCTCTCCATGGCGACCCGGTCGCCGTCGACCCACCCCTTCTCGGCGGCCGCCTTGATCAGCGCGAACTCGCCGCTGACCTGGTACGCGGCCGTGGGCATGGCGAACGTCTCCTTCACCCGCTGGATGATGTCGAGGTACGGGCCGGCCGGTTTGACCATCACGATGTCGGCGCCCTCGAGCACGTCCAGCTCGACCTCCCGCAGCGCCTCGGCCGCGTTGGCCGGGTCCATCTGGTAGCCCCGGCGGTCGCCGAAGCTCGGCGCGCTGTGGGCCGCGTCCCGGAACGGGCCGTAGTACGCCGACGCGTACTTGGCCGCGTAGCTGACGATGGGGACGTGTGCGTGCCCGGCGTCGTCCAGCGCGTCGCGGATCGCGTCCACGCGCCCGTCCATCATGTCGCTGGGCGCCACGGCGTCCGCGCCGGCATCGGCGTAGACGACGGCCGCCCGGGCCAGCAGCGCGATGCTCTCGTCGTTCCGGACCTCGCCGTCCTCCGTCAGCACACCGCAGTGGCCGTGGTCCGTGTACTCGCACAGGCAGACGTCGGCCCAGACCAGCAGCTCCGGCACCCCCTCCTTGATGGCGGTGATGGCCCGGGCGGTGAGCCCCTCCGGGTCGTAGCCCACGGAGCCGACGGCGTCCTTCTCGTCGTCGTCGGGGACGCCGAACAGGATGATCGCCGGGATGCCCAGCCCGTGGACCTCCTCCGCCTCCTTCACCAGCTCGTCGATGCTGAGCTGCTCGACGCCCGGCATGCTCGCCACCGGGTTCCGCACGCCTTCGCCGTTCACCACGAAGAGCGGGTAGACCAGGTCGTCGACGCGCAGCGCGGTCTCCCGCACCGCCCGGCGCCACGTCTCCGTGCGCCGCAGCCGCCGGAGCCGTTGTGTGGGGAACGTCACAGTGCCTCCTGTATGGGGTCCCGGCCCGCCGCCTCGGCGACCCGGCTCGCGAGTCCTTCCAGTGAATGAGGGTCGGCCACGACGACGTCGTCGAAGCCCGCCTTTCGGACGGCCTCCGCGGTCGTGGGACCGATGGCCGCCGCCCGCGCCCGGCGGAGCGCCAGCCCGAACACGTCCGGGCCCAGCGCATCGCGCAGGTTCCGCACCGTCGAGGGGCTGGTGAAGGCGATCCACTCCACGGCGCCCGACTCCAGCTCGATCCGGCATGCGGCCACGTCCAGCGGGGCCGG
>JAWVYT010000494.1:0-2359 GCA_033722595.1 Longimicrobiales bacterium | reverse complement strand
GATCCTGGGCACGACCATGTCCAACCAGGAGGAGTTCGGCGAGGTGATGGACCGGGTGTTCGACGGCGAGCTCGAGCCCGTCGTCGACCGCGTCTTCCCGCTCGAGGAGGCCGCCGACGCCCACCGGCGCCTCGAGGACGGGAACGCGTTCGGCTCCATCGTCATCCGGCCCTGAACCGGTCGGAGGCCGGCGGGAGCCACCGGCCCCGCGACCGGGGAAGCGGCCCGGCGCCGGCTCAGGACCGGGCGGCCTCCTCCACCGCCGCCCGCAGCCGGGGCCAGACGAACCGGGCCAGACGCAGGAAGTTCGCCCGCTTCTCCGGCCGGTCCTCCAGGTAGGCCCACGCCGGCTGGCCGCCCTTCTCCCGGTTACACGGCCAGCACGCCGCCACCAGGTTGCCCTTCGAGTGGTCGCCGCCCTTCACCCGGGGCTCCACGTGGTCGAGCGTCAGCTCGTCCGCCTCGAACCGGACACCGCAGTACACGCACGTGTGGTCGTGGCGCTGCAGCACGGCTTCCTTCCGCTGGGGGCTCGGCATGCGTACGACGATGGGCGCTGCGCGGCCGTTGCACCAGCGCCGCCCGACGACCAGAATCAGACCCCATGCCCCACGACCGCGGACTGGACGCCCTGCGACGCACGCTCGATGAGCGGACCCCCTTCGCCGACGAGCGCGGCCCGTCCATCGACGAGGCAGCCGTCCTCCTCGCGCTGCGACCCGGCGACCCGTTCGAACTCCTCCTCATCGAGCGCGCCGAGAAGGAGGGCGACCCGTGGTCCGGGCACATGGCGCTGCCCGGCGGCCGCCGCGAGCCCCACGACCCCGACCTCCTGGCGACCGCGCTCCGCGAGACCCGCGAGGAGACGGGGCTGATCGTCCCGCGCGACGAGGTCCTGGGCCGGCTCGACGAGCTCGGACCCAGCGCCAGCCGACACCGCTTCAAGCTCGTCATCACCCCGTTCGTGGCCACCGTCGAAGACGACGCGCGCGTCCGCCCGGCGCCCGACGAGGTGGAGACCGCGCTTTGGGTGCCCCTCACCCGCCTGGCCAGCGACGAAGCCGTCGACGAGGTCCTGATCCAGCTCGAAGGCGAGGAGTTCCGGCTCCCCGCCATCAACTACGACGACTACATCATCTGGGGGCTGACCCACCGGATCCTGACCGGGTTCATGGATCTCGCCAGGCAGGCCGGGCTCATCGAATAGCCCCGACCGTCAGCGGCGCGGAACCAGTACGGCGTCCACCCGCCGGTCGCCGTCCACGTCGCTCAGCTCCGCCACGGGCACCGAGCCCGACCGCAGCTGCAGCACGCCCATCCGATCGTGGGGCTGGAGCCACCGCCCCGACAGCGGCGCCCGCCGGTCCAGCCGCGCTTCGCGGATCAGGCGCCGCAGCACCGCCTCACCCAGGATGGCCGTCAGGTCCCGGCGATCCAGATACGCCGTTCGCCGCCGGGGCGCCGACATCAGGATGATGTCGCCCCAGTCCACACGCCTGTCCCACCGACGCGGATACCGGGCGTACACGCCCCAGCCCCGCTCACGGCACCACCGCCGACCATGGACGGGGTGGCCGCGCCCGCTCCTGCAGAACGCCGGTCCCCGAGCCCGGCTCCGACGACGGTCGCCGTACTCCCAGTCGTCGCCGCGCCGACCCAGGATGATCTCGATCAACGCCTGCTCCAGGCCGTAGCCACGATCGTACCGGTCACGGTAGCGGGCGTCCCGACGGTCGTACCGATCACGACGATCACGATCGGCGTAGTCGTCTCGATCGTCGTAGTCGCCGTACCGGGCCGCCACGGCCTCCTCCAGCGCCCAGTCCCACCAGCCCGCGTCCTGGGCGCCGACCTCCGAGGCCCCGATCAGGATCAGACCCGCTGCCGATGCTCCCAACACCACACTCCGCATGGCCGCCTCCCTTCCGTGCCGTTCCCGGGCGCCCGAACGGGGCCCGCCACCACCTCTTCGGGGGCACGGCCCGTACCGCACGGAAGGAAAATCCCCCTAAACTCCTGCCAGAAAGAGACTTGGCTGGCATCCGGCTCCTCGCGGACCCGGTCCCCGGCGGGCGATTTTTGTCCTAAATAGTGGACATATCCGGCCTCCCGGATGGGTCACCCCCGGGGCGGTGGGGCCGGGTCAGGCGTCGGGCACCCGGGGAGCGAGGCCCGGGAGGCGGCCCTCGGAGAAGCCGTCGAACTCGGCGGTTTCCGCGGGCGGGAGGAGCTCGTCCTTCTCGGCCCGGACCTGTTCGGCGGCGGTCTCGATCTCCTCGGTCACGCGGCGTTCGATCTCCTCGAGCCGGTCGCGCTCCAGGCCGGTCCGGACCAGGAACTCCTCGTAGAGTCCGATGGG
>JAWVYT010000493.1:0-2362 GCA_033722595.1 Longimicrobiales bacterium | reverse complement strand
CGGGGCCGCGGCCGGCTTCGCGCTGGCCATCTGGACGTCGCTGGATTGGCCGCTGATCACGGGCGGGAAGCCGATCGTCTCGCTACCGGCGTTCGTGGTCATCGCGTTCGAGATGACGATCCTCTTCGGCGCCCTGTCCACGGTGCTCGGGCTCTTCATCAACGCGCGGCTCGGGCCGCCGGGGAAGGACCTGGCGTACGACCCGTCGTTCTCCGCCGGCAGCTTCGGCGTGCTCGTGGACGCACCGTCGGGACAGGGCGACGAGGCCCGCCGGATCATGGAGTCCGCCGGGGCGCGGGAAGTCCAGGCCTGGGACGAGGGAGGCGACCATGCGGCGTAACGGCAGAGGGGTGCCGCGCCCGGGCGTACTCCTGGTGGTGGCGACGCTCGCGCTCGGTGGGTGCACCGAGATCGAGGACGCCATGGCCAGCGTGGACATCCTGAACTTCATGCGGGAGTCGCCGGCGTTCGATCCGTACGAGGCGCCGCGCCCGGCCCCGGAGCGTTCGGTCCCGGTGGCGGGGCCGGGCGAGAAGTGGGAGCCCGCGGTGGAGAACACCGACGCGGCGATCCGGGCCTGGGGCGACACGCTGACGAACCCGCTGGCCATGACCGACGATGTGCTGGCCACGGGTGCGGAGACGTTCCAGACGTACTGCGCGGTCTGTCACGGCGTGGGCGGCGAGGGCGATGGTCCCGTGGTCGGGCAGGGGAAGCTCCCGTTCGCCACGAACCTGCTGCTCGAGACGACGGTGGACCGCACGGACGGATATCTGTACGGAGTGGTCCGGCTCGGGCGCGGGCTGATGCCGAGCTACCGGCGGATCCCGCCGAGCGAGCGGTGGGCGGTCGTGAACTACATCCGGCACCTCCAGGACGGGGGCGCCCCGATCCCGGTGGAGCTGCCGGGCGGGGTCCAGCCGGGGATGGACCCGTTCAACACCACGCCAGCGGACACGGGGCAGGAATAGCATGTCGCACGATCTGGGTGATCTGAAGGAGTACCCGTTCCGACGGCTGGACGGGATGCCCCGCGGGGTGGTCCTGTCCGCGCTGGCGCTCATCGCCCTGGGCGCCATCGGCTTCTTCATGGGTCTGGCGGACGACGCCGACCGGGCGTGGCGCGCGTACACCTACAACTGGATCTTCTTCGCAGGGATCGCGCAGGGCGCCGTGCTGCTGGCCGCGGTGGTCGCGCTGACCCGGGGCGTCTGGTCCCGGCCGGTCCGGCGGATCGCGGTGTCGTTCGTGGCGTTCCTGCCCATCGCATACCTGATCCTGTTCCCGCCGCTCCTGCTGTGGGCTCCGGATCACGTCTTCCCTTGGCTGCATCACGACGTCGGGGACAAGGCGATCTACCTGAACATGCCGTTCCTGACCGTGAGGAACGTCGTGGGCCTGCTGGCGCTGCTGGGGCTGTCGATCTACTTCGCGTACTGGCAGCTGCGGCCCGACGCGGGTCTGGCCAGAGACGCGGGCTGGGACGGGTTCGGTCGCCTGACCCGGAACTGGCAGGGGCAGGAGCAGGAGGAGGAGAAGGCCCAGCGCCGGCTGTCTACACTGGCGCCGATCATGGCGCTGGTCTACGCGGTGGCGTTCAGCTTCATCGCGTTCGACTTCGTCATGTCGCTGGACCCGCACTGGCTCAGCACGCTGATCGGACCGTACGTCTTCATGGCGGCGTTCCTCGGCGGGATCGCGGCCACAGCGGTGGTGACGGTCCTCTACCGCAGGCGACTCGACCTCGCCGAGTACGTGGAGGGCAACAACCTGCACGACCTGGGCAAGCTCTTCTTCGCGTTCAGCGTGTTCTGGACCTACCTGTTCTGGTCCCAGTACATCGTGATCTGGTACGGGAACCTGCCCAACGAGCAGAGCTTCCTGGTGAACCGGCTGCAGGACCCCTACCGGATCCTGTCGATCCTTGTCCTCTTCACCATGTTCATCCTGCCCTTCTTCGGGCTGCTGGGCGTGAAGCCGAAAAAGACGCCCGGGATCATGGCCACCATCGCCGGCCTCAGCCTGCTGGGGCTGTGGGTCGAGCGCTACATCCTGATCTACCCGACGCTCTATCCCCAGGTCGAGGCGGTCGTGTTCGGGACGGTGGAGGTCGCCATCGGCGCGGTCATGCTCGGGCTGCTGATGCTGAGCCTGGCGTGGTTCGGCAGCCGGTTCCCCATGCTGCAGGTGTGGCAGCCAGCGACGGAGGTGGAGCTGCTGGGGGTCGAGGTAGAGGAGGGGGCGTAGGGCGCTGCGCGCCGGTGGCGGGGGGCGGGTAGCGGCGGGCGGGTTTGGGGGGCGTAGCTAGCCCGGGGGGGGGTTGTGCGCCAAAAACAAAACCACAACCCCCCCCCCACCCAGG
>JAWVYT010000492.1:0-2366 GCA_033722595.1 Longimicrobiales bacterium | reverse complement strand
GCGCTGAGCCATGCCGTTCGCCTTCCTCGCCCCCGTCTTCCTGGCCGGCCTCGCGGCGCTCGCGGTGCCCGTGCTCATCCACCTGTCGAGCCGGCCCCGGAAGCGGACGGTGGAGTTCCCGTCGCTGATGTTCCTCGAGCGCGTCGAGTACCGGGACGCGAGCCGGCGACGGCTCCGGCACGTGCTCCTCTTCGCGCTCCGGGCCCTCGCGCTGGTCCTCGTGGCCGCCGCGTTCGCCCGGCCCTTCCTCGACCGGTCCGATGCGGTCGCCGCGACGCCCGATGGCGGTCGGGAGGTGGTGGTGCTCCTGGACCGGTCGGCGAGCATGGCCGTGGACGGCCGGATGGCGGAGGCCCGGGACGCGGTGGCCGCCATCGCCGACGGGCTCCGCCGCGGGGACCGGGCCACGCTGGTGGTCTTCGACCGGGACGCCACGGCGGTCAACCGCGCGACCGACCAGTCCGCGACGCTCCGGTCGGCTGCGGACACGGTCACCGCCGGCGATGGTGCCACGCGCCTGGGCCCGGCGCTGCGGCTGGCGTCGAGCATCCTCTCCGGCAGCCCGCTGCCGCGGCGGGAGCTGGTCGTGATCAGCGACTTCCAGCGCACGGCGTGGGACGCGGACGCCGCGGGCCGGATGCCGGCCGGGACCGGGATCCGGATGCGGGCGGTGGGCGACCCCGCGGCCAACACGTTCGTCGCGGACGTCCGGTTCGGCCGGGAGCGGTTCAGCGGCCGGGAGCGGGTCCGTGTGGCGGCGACGATCGCGCACCGGGCGGCGGGTGGTGGTACCGGAGTCGGTGGCGCCGGGATCGGCGACGCCGGGCGTGCCGCGCCCCGGGACGGGATCGGCCCGGCGGGCGAAGACGGAGCCGGCGCCGTCCAGGTCCCGGTCACGCTCATCCTCGACGGGCGGCGGATCGCGACCCGGTCGGTCCCGGTCCCCGTGGGCGGCGCGGCGACGGTGGAGCTCGACCCGGTGACGCTGCCGGATCGCTCGGTCCGGGGCACCGTCCGGGTGGGCGAGGACGCGCTGGAGGCCGACAACGCGCTCCACTTCGTCCTGAACGCCGGTCGGTCGCTCCGGGTCCTGGTCGTGGAGCCCCGGACCGGCGGCGGCACCCCCTACCTGGAGCGCGCGCTGGGCGTGGGGCCCGACCACGACGTGACGTCGGTGGACGCCGGCCGGCTGGCCGACGTGGAGCTGACGGGATACGACGTCGTGGTCCTGAACGGGGCCGATCCCGTCGAGCCCGATCGCCTGGGCGCGTTCGTCCGGGCCGGCGGCGGGCTCGTGATCGTGCTGGGCGAGCGGTCCCGGGCGGCGACGTGGAGCGGGACCGGGCTCCTGCCCGGCACGCTCCGCGGCACCCGGGACGCCGACGGAGCGGCGCTCACGGTGCTCCGACCCGAGCACCCGCTGTTCGCGCCCTTCCGGGCTGGCGCGGTCACGGGCGCTCGCTTCTACCGCTACCGCGAGCTGGACGCCGATGAGGACGCGGACGTCCTCGCCCGGTTCGGCGCCGGCCCGCCGGCGCTGGTGGCCGCCGCCGCGGGCCGGGGCCGGGTCCTGGTCCTGGCGTCGCCGCTGGACGGCACGTGGAACGACCTGGTGCTGCAGCCCGCGTTCGTACCGCTGACCCACCAGCTGATCCGGCACGCGTCCGGCCGCGAGCCCGGACCCGCATGGCGGACGGTGGGCGACCTGCTGGATCTCGGCGAGTACCTGGCCGCCGTCCGGGGCGCATCGGGTCCCGCCGGGGCTGCGCCGGAAAGCGGTGCGGGCAACGGCGTGGCGGAGGCCGCCGGCACCGCCGCCGTGGAACAGGGGAGCGCCGCTGCCGGTGCCCGTCGGGGCCCCGGCGACCGCCCGGTGGTCCTGACGCCGTCCGACGAGCCCGTGCCGGTGGACGCCGGGACGCTGCTCGCGCTCTGGGAGCGCGGGTTCTACGAGGTGCGCGACCCGCGGACGGGGCTCGCCGTGCCCGTCGCGGTCAACGGCACGCCGTCGGAGTCGGAGCTCGCCACGGTCGACCCGGAGGTGGTGGAGACGGCCATCTCCGGCGGTGAGGCCGCGGCGGTGGCGTCGTTCGCGCCGGAGGAACGGGAGCGGCGGCAGTCGCTGTGGTGGTATTTTCTGGTGGGCGCGTTCGTCCTGATGGCGGCCGAGACGGTCCTGTCCAACGGCCTGTCGCGGCGACCGGTGCCCGTGCTGAAGGGGGGCGGGGAATGAGGCGATCCGATCAGAGGCAGCGGTACGACGAGCTCCTGGGCGTGATCCGGAGTATCCGGCGGAGGTGGCGGATCCGGCTCCTGCTCCGCGGCCTCGCCGGCACGGCCGCGGTGGCGCTGGCGGCCGTCCTGGG
>JAWVYT010000491.1:0-2368 GCA_033722595.1 Longimicrobiales bacterium | reverse complement strand
TGGGTGTCGGCGGGGGTCGATGTGACGCTTACGCCCTATTTCATCCTTCGTACGGAGCTCCGGCACCTGTGGGGTACCGGGACCGTCGATGGCAGCACGTTCCAGGGTTTCGATCCCATCGACCTTTCGGGGCTCCGGGCCACGATCGGGGTCGCGTTCCGTACCGCAGGGAGGACGATATGAGGCATACGACGACGATGACGATCCTCGGGCTGGCGTTCCTGGCGGTGGGCGGGACCCACGCCGAGGCGCAGGAGCTGGAGGATGGACGGTGGCTGCCCTATCTCGGGTGCTGGGTGGACGCCGAGGCGCCGGAGAGCCCCCTGACGTGCGTGGTGCCGGACGGTCCGGGCGTGAGCGTCGTGACGGTGGTGGACGGCGAGGTCATGGACCGACGGTCGCTGCACGCCGGCGAGGGCGCGCTGGAGACGGAGCTTCCGGGGTGCTCGGGGACGGAGTCGGTCCTCTGGTCCGCCGACGGGCACCGGCTGTTCACGGAGGCGAGGCTGACGTGCGCCGGGACGGAGCGGAGGACCCGGGGCATCATCGCCATGGTCGAGCCGACTGAGTGGATCGAGGTGCGTGCGCTGGCGGGCGAGCCGATGAGCCCGACGTGGGTCAAGCGGTATCGTCTGGCGCCCGCGGAGCGGTTCGCCGCCACGGGTCTGGTCGAAGCGATCCGAACGGCGCCGGTGATGCTGGAGGCCGCCCGGGTCGCCGCTGCGGGACGGGTCGCGATCGAGGATCTGGTGGAGGCCCACGCGGGAACGCACCCGGAGGCGGTACGGAGCTGGATCGTGGAGCAGGGTGACCCGCTCCGGCTGGACGCCGAAGCGCTGCTCCGACTGGCGGACGCGGGCGTCGCGCCCGAGGTCATCGATGTGGCGGTCGCGGTGAGCTTCCCCGACCGCTTCGATGTGGCCCGTGAGTCGACGGAGGCCCGGGGGCGGCGGGGCGTGTCGTACGGGTACGGAGCTTACGGTGCCTACGGGGCGTACGGTCCGTACCGTCCCTTCGGCCCCTACTACTACGATCCGTTCTACTACCGGTACAACTCGCTCTACGGGTACGGGTACGGCTACTACGGGACCGGGTGGATGCACACTACGCCGACGGTGATCGTGGTTTCGTCGGGCTCCGCCTCGTCGGGCGGCCAGGTCGTGAAGGGCCGGGGCTACCGCAGCGGGTCGGTCACGGGCGGCACCGCGCGGTCGAGCGTTCGGGGGTCGCCGGCCGGCGCCTCGACTTCGAGCCGGGGCTACCAGGGGTCACGGGCCACGTCGTCGTCCTCGAGCTCCGGTTCGAAGGGGAAGGCGAAGCCGCGGGGTGGCGGCGGCTGAGCCGTATCCCACAGTGACGCCTCGGGTCCGGGTCGGTCTCAGACGTCCTGGATGGTGACCGACTCCATCCGTACGTCCTCCATGGGGCGATCGTTCGCGTCCGTCTCGACCGAGCCGATCGTCTCGACGACGCCCATCCCGTCCACGACCTTGCCGAAGACGGCGTGGCGGTCGTCGAGCCACGGGGTGGCGGCCAGCGTAATGAAGAACTGGGAGCCGCCCGTATCGGGACCCGCGTTCGCCATGGACAGGATCCCCGGCGTATCGTGTCGCAGCTCCGGGTGGAACTCGTCGTCGATGGTGTAGCCGGGTCCGCCGGTGCCCGTTCCTTCCGGGTCGCCGCCCTGGATCATGAAGTCCTCGATGACCCGGTGGAAGATGAGGCCGTCGTAGAAGCCGTCCCGGGCGAGCTCGACGAAGTTCTTCACCGTCTCCGGCGCTCTCTCCTGGAAGAGCTCGACGGTGAAAGTCCCCTCGGTCGTGTCGAACGTCGCCGTCGGCTTGGGCATGCCGCTTCCTCCGTGCTGCAGTGTCTCTGTGTCCGCACGGCCGGTGCAGAGTCCGTGCCGGATCCCGGGCGGAGCGCCCCGAAGGCCACGAAGGCGGCCGATTCCGTTATTTTGCCCGCCACGATGACCGATCGATCGAACCGGGGGATCGCAGCCGCCCGGCTGGCGCTGGGCGTGAACGCCGTCATGGTCGCCGTGAAGGTGACCACCGGGCTCGTGGGGAACTCGTACGCCCTGGTCGCCGACGGGGTCGAGTCGTCGCTGGACATCTTCTCGTCTCTGATCGTGTGGCGTGGGTTGTCGGTGGCCAGCAGGGACGCCGACGAGGAGTACCATTTCGGATACGGCAAGGCGGAGAGCATCGCCGCGGCGGCCGTCTCGATCCTGCTGCTGATCGCGGCGGTCGGGATCTCCGTCGAGGCCGTCCGCGAGATCGTGACCCCGCACCACGTGCCGGAGCCGTACACGCTGCTGGTCCTGGTTCTGGTCGTGGCCGTGAAGGAGGGGCTGTTCCGCCGG
>JAWVYT010000490.1:0-2374 GCA_033722595.1 Longimicrobiales bacterium | reverse complement strand
GCGGGAACGCCGTGATCTTCAAGCCGGCCCACGACGTGCCCCACACGGCCACGCTGCTGGTGGAGATCCTGCTCGAGGCGGGGGTCCACCCGGAGGCCGTGCAGCTGGTCCACGGCAGCGGCAGCCGGGCGGGGAACGCCCTCGTGGAGCACCCGGACGTGCCGGTGATCTCGTTCACCGGGTCGACGGAAACGGGCTCCAAGCTGGGCGAGACGTGCGGTCGGATGCACAAGCGGCTGAGTTTGGAGATGGGCGGCAAGAACGCCCAGATCGTGATGCCGGATGCGAACATGGAGCTGGCGCTGGAGGGCGTGCTCTGGGGCGCGTTCGGGACCACGGGCCAGCGGTGCACGGCCACGAGCCGGCTCCTGCTCCACCGCGACATCCACGACGCGTTCGTCGACATGCTCGTGGCGGAGGTGAAGACGCTGAAGCTGGGTGATGGGCTGCTGGAGGACACGGATGTCGGCCCGATGATCAACGAGGCCGCGGTCGAGAAGACGGCGGAGTACGTCGAGATCGCGAAGCAGGAGGGCGACGAGGTCGTGATCGGCGGCCGGCGGGCGTCGGGCGGCGACCTGGACGGCGGCTGGTTCTTCGAGCCGACGGTGCTGACGGGCGTGCGGCCGGGCGAGCGGCTGGCGCTGGAGGAGATCTTCGGACCGGTCCTCAGCGTGATCGAGGTCGCGGACCTGGACGAGGCGATCCGGGTGAACAACGAGGTCGAGTACGGGCTGTCCAGCTCCGTCTACACCGAGGACGTGCGCACGAGCTTCGTCGCCATGCAGGAGCTCGACAACGGGATCACGTACATCAACGCGCCCACGATCGGCGCGGAGGCGCACCTGCCGTTCGGCGGCGTGAAGCAGACGGGGAACGGGCACCGCGAGGGCGGCTGGGAGGTCTACGAGTTCTACACGGAGACGAAGGTCGTCTACGTGGACTACTCGGGCCGGCTCCAGCGGGCCCAGATCGACACGTACGACCTGACGCCGTAGCGCGGCCCGGGCCGGTCGTGCGCGGCGGCAGGCCGGCGGCCCCGGCCCGGCCCGTGCGCCGCGATGGGCCGGCGGGCATGGGCTGGCCGTACGGGGATGGGTCCGCTATCATCCAAACCCCGTCACGCGGGCGCATTTGACACGCTCCCGCCGACCCGACCAGTTTTTCCATGACAACGGACGCGGAAACCCAGGAGCCCGGCCCGCGGCCCGACGCCGAGGATGGCGTCGGTCGGGGCCGGAGCCCGACCCGTCGTCGTAGCAGCGTCGCCTCCGTGGGGCGCTGGACGTGGGAGTGGATCAAGTCGCTGGTGATCGCGCTGACCCTCTTCCTGCTGCTCCGGACGTTCGTGGTCGAAGCGTTCCGGATCCCGACGGCGAGCATGGAGCGGACGCTCCTGGTGGGCGACTTCCTGCTGGTCAACAAGGCGGTCTACGGGGCGCAGGTGCCGGGCACGAGCGTCCGGCTGCCCGCGTTCGGCGCGCCGGACCGGGGCGACATCGTCGTGTTCACGCCGCCCCACGACCCGGACAAGAACTACGTGAAGCGGCTGGTGGGCGTGCCCGGCGACACGCTGGCCATGCGGGACAAGGTCCTCTTCCGGAACGGTGCGCCCGTGGCGGAGGAGTACGTCACCTACGGCGACCCGCTGGACCTGCACGCGCCGGCCATGCGGTGGCAGACGGACTACCTGCCGGACCCGGGCGACCGGGCCGGCTATCGACCGACACGAGACAACTGGGGCCCCCTGGTAGTGCCGGAGGACCGGTACTTCGTGCTGGGGGACAACCGGGACGACTCCGAGGACTCCCGCTACTGGGGGTTCGTGGACGGGGCGTCCATCAAGGGCAAGCCCCTGTTCGTATACTATTCGTTCAACCCGCGTACCCTCGGCCAGGTCCCCTGGCTCACCGAGATCCGCTGGGACCGGATCGGGGGCGCGATCGACTAGCGCCGGGCGGCCGCCCCCTGGGCCGCCCGACGCCGGGGCGACGGACCCGTCGCCGATAGATGTGCCGGCTCCGCCGGCGCGACGGACGGACGTACGACCGGCTCGTGGGAGCGCCGCCATGGCATTTTCTGGCACCCGCAGAGGGCAGAGTTCTCTGGACCAGTACCTCAAGGAGATCAGTGCGTACCCGCTGCTCAAGCGGGAGGACGAGGTCGAGCTCGCCCAGCGGATCCGGAAGGGCGACGAGGAGGCGCTGGACAAGCTGGTCCGATCGAACCTCCGGTTCGTGGTGTCGGTGGCCAAGAAGTACCAGAACCAGGGCGTCGCGCTCTCCGACCTCATCAACGAGGGCAACCTCGGCCTGATCCGGGCCGCCCACAAGTTCGATGAGACCAAGGGGATCAAGTTCATCTCCTACGCCGT